>NZ_JAPWHT010000208.1:0-17118 GCF_027270795.1 Streptomyces sp. ActVer | reverse complement strand
CCTGGTGCGCGAACACCGGCTCGCGGCGCTGGACCCGGCGCGTCCTGACGCCTTCCCCGTGGCCCCCGGTTACGCGCCCGGAGAGCACCACTTCCCGCACGACTACGCGAAGACACCGGGCTCACTCGCGCGCGCGTGGTTCACCGACGCCGAGATGGCGGGCTCCCTGGAGTTCCTGCTGAACCAACAGCAGAAGGACGGCGGCTGGCCGGTCCGCCGACTCCAGTGGGCACCGAGTACGGCCCTGGAGGCACGCCCCATCGTGACGATCGAGGCCCTGCGCACCCTGCGGGCCTACGGACTGCCCGTCGGCTGACGTCGACACCCGTCCACTCACCGGCCTGACCAAGCCGGTCACCGGTCACCAGCTACCGCTGCCGGTCACAGACGGGACCGCGATCAGGGGGCACGCGCACGCGTGCCCCCTCATCAACCGAGCCGGACACCCCCTCCCAAGCCCAACATCACCTCAGCCCTCCCCTCCCCGATCCGCCTCTCCCCTCCCCTCAGCCGGTCATCGCCCGCACCCCCGCCGTGACGAGCACAGCCGCAGCGACGACCAGCAGGAACGGGGCCCGCAACAACAGCGCCACGGCGCCCGCGGCAAGCCCCGCTGCCTTCGCGTCCAGCACCAGGACACGTCCGTCGGCGAAGGTCTGCTGGGCCGTGAGGGCGGCCAGGAGGGCGACGGGCAGCAGAGCGGCGAGCCGCTGGACGAGCGGCCGCTCCAGAAGGCCCGCGGGAATCAGCAGCCCGATGAGCTTGACGGCATAGCAACCGACGGCGGTGAGGCCGATCGCGATCCAGATGTTCAACGCCCCTCCCCCACGGTGTCGTCGTCCTCGGCCGGCCCGGTACGCGCCCGACGACGCCCTTCCGCCCACAGGACGGCCGGAGCGGCGAGCGCGGCCACCAGGACGGGAACACCGGCAGGCAGGACGGGCAGCAGCCCGAGCCCCAGGACGACCGCGAGTCCCGCGACAACCCGCTCCCTGGTGGTCTTGAGCATGGGCGCGAGCAGCGCCAGAAAGACGGCGGGCCCGGCCGCGTCCAGGCCCCAGGCGTCGGTGTCGCCGATGGCGTCTGCGCCCAGCGCGCCGAGCAGCGTGGTGATGTTCCACAGCACGTAGAGGGTGAGCCCGGTGACGGTGAAGCCGATCCGTACGCTGCGCCGCGTGGGCTGGGCGAGGGCCACGGCGGTGGTCTCGTCGATGACCCACTGGGCGGCGAACGGCCGCACCGCGCGCGGGAGGGCCAACAACTGCGACAGACGCAGCCCGTAGAAGGCGTTGCGCACCCCCAGGAAGAACGCGCCCGCCGCGGCTGTGAACGGGTTGCCCCCGCCTGCCAGCGCCCCCACCAGAGCGAACTGGGAGGCGCCGGTGAACACCAGAAGGCTCAGTGCGCAGGTCTGCAGCAGCGTGAGCCCGCTGCCCGCCGAGGTCACCCCGAAGGCGAAACCGGACAGTCCGACGGCGACCCCGACTCCGAGGGCGTCCCGTACGACGGCGGCGTCGGGTTTTCCGCCGTCTTCACTGCGTATGCCTGCGAGAGCTGCATGTTCTGCCACGCCCCGGACGGTACGAGAATCTCCCGCCGCGATTCTTGTACGTTCTTGCGCTCGCGCTGATACGCGCCCGGCGGCACGCCCACGATCCGCGTGAAGTGCCGATTGAGGTGCGGCTGATCCGTGAACCCCACCGCGACGGCCGCCTCCGCGGGAGCGACCCCCGAGTCCAGCAACCGACGCGCACGCCGTACCCGGACATCGGTCAGCCACGCGTGCGGAGGCATCCCGTAGGCGTCCCGAAAGGCACGCAGCAACGCGAAGGGACTGGTCCCCAGATCACCGGCGAGCCGCTCCAGAGTGGGCGGCTCCACGATCTGTTCCTCAAGAACGGCACGCGCGCGTGCCGCGACCCCGGCCCCCGCGGTCCGCAGGACCCGCTCCGGCAACGGCCCGCCGTTCACCCGCAGCAACCGGGTCACGGCAACACGCAACAACGTGTCGGCAGCCAGCGCGTTGCCCTCCTCGGCGGCCCGCAACACCTGGTGAACCAGCCTCACGGCATACGGATCATCAAGAACGGGGCTCACGAATCCCGGAGCACCACGAAGAGCGGTGGTCTCAGCAGCGATCTCCGCAACGAGCTCCGGCGACGGATAAACGGCCCCGTAGCGCCAGCCCTCAGGAACCCCTGCCCGCCCCGTGTGCGGCGTATCGGGATTGACCAGCGCCAGAGACCCGGTCCCCGCGTACTGATCCGCCCCACCGTGATGAAAGACCTCGACACCGTCGGCGATGGCGGCGATGACGAAGTTCTCGTGCGTATGCCGGACAAAGGTCTTCTGCACATACCGAGCCCGCAGCAGATCGACACCGGGCAACTCCGCAAACTGCCAGTGCCGAGCCCGCTCCTTCCCAGCTCCAGCCATGCCCCCCATTCTCCGCCATCACGAGAAACACCGGTTCTCAGCCTCGGGGCAGCCACGCGACGGGCACACCCCCGCCCCGCAGCCGCCGGACAACCGAAGGGGCCGGTCCGGGGGTGTCCGCCCGCAGCGGCTGGCGCGTCGACTCGAGCTCCCAAGAAAACAGACCGATTCCGCGCCAGACCGAGGACGGATATCCCCGGACCGGCCCCGACCCCAAAACCACGGGCAGGCGCACGGCCGACTCCCCGCAGCCAATCCCCCGCAGCCGCCCGGCAGCCAATCCTTCGCGCCCCTCGCAGCCGACCCCGACGCAGGTCAGCCCCGTTGTCAGTGCCCGGGTGCAGGATGGACGCATGGTCAGCTCCGCACACCGAGCCCTGAGCGGCTTCTCACAAGCAACCCGTGCATGGTTCACGGGTGCCTTCGACGCGCCCACCGCGGCCCAGGCCGGAGCATGGCAAGCCATCGGCGAGGGCTCGGACGTGCTGGTCGTGGCCCCCACCGGCTCGGGCAAGACCCTGGCCGCGTTCCTCGCGGCCCTCGACCAGCTGGCCTCGACCCCACCCCCGGCCGACCCGAAGAAGCGCTGCAGGGTGCTGTACGTATCACCGCTCAAGGCCCTGGCGGTCGACGTGGAGCGAAACCTGCGCAGCCCGCTGACCGGCATCCGGCAGGAGGCGGTCCGCCTGGGCCTGCCCGAGCCCGAGGTGAAGGTCGGCATCCGCTCCGGCGACACCCCGCCGGCCGAGCGCCGCGCACTGTCCACCCGCCCGCCGGACATCCTGATCACGACCCCGGAGTCGCTGTTCCTGATGCTCACGTCGGCCACGCGCGACGCGCTGACGGGCATCGAGACGGTGATCCTGGACGAGGTGCACGCGGTCGCGGGCACGAAGCGCGGCGCCCACCTCGCCCTCACCCTGGAGCGCCTGGACGAGCTGCTCCCGAAGCCGGCCCGCCGGATCGGCCTATCGGCGACAGTCCGCCCGGTGGACGAGGTCGCCCGCTACCTCTCCCCCCACCGCAAGGTCGAGATCGTCCAGCCCCCGTCCGGCAAGGAATTCGACCTCTCCGTAGTCGTCCCCGTGGAGGACCTGGGCGAGCTCGGCGGCTCCCCCGTCGCGGACTCCGACACGGCAGCCGAGCGCCCCTCGATCTGGCCGCACGTCGAGGAGAGGATCGCCGACCTGGTCCAGTCCCACCGCTCGACGATCGTCTTCGCCAACTCCCGCCGCCTGGCGGAGCGCCTCTGCAACCGGCTCAACGAGATCGCGTACGAGAGGGCGACGGGCGAGCCCCTGGAAGAGCATCACGCGCCGGCCGAGCTGATGGGCGGCTCGGGCGCGGCCCAGGGTGCCCCGCCGGTCATCGCCCGCGCCCACCACGGCTCGGTCTCGAAGGAGCAGCGCGCCCTCGTCGAGGAGGACCTGAAGGCGGGCCGCCTGCCCGCGGTGGTAGCCACGTCCAGCCTGGAGCTGGGCATCGACATGGGCGCGGTGGACCTCGTCGTCCAGGTCGAGTCACCGCCGTCCGTGGCGTCGGGCCTCCAGCGCGTGGGCCGTGCGGGCCACCAGGTCGGGGCGGTCTCCACAGGCGTGGTCTTCCCCAAGTACCGGGGCGACCTCGTCCAGGCGGCCGTGGTCACCGAGCGGATGCGTACCGGCTCCATCGAGTCCCTCCGCATCCCCGCCAACCCCCTGGACGTGCTGGCCCAGCAGATCGTCGCGATGACGGCGCTCGACACGTGGCAGGTCGACGACCTGCTCAGCACGGTCCGCCGCGCGGCCCCCTTCGCGTCGCTTCCGGAGTCGGCGTTCACGGCGGTGCTCGACATGCTCGCGGGCCGCTACCCCTCCGACGCCTTCGCCGAGTTGCGGCCGCGTGTGGTGTGGGACCGCGTCGCGGGTACGGTCATGGGCCGCCCCGGCGCCCAGCGTCTCGCCGTCACCTCCGGCGGCACCATCCCCGACCGCGGTCTCTTCGGGGTCTTCCTTGCCGGCGCCGACCCCAAGAAGGGCGGCGGCCGGGTCGGCGAGCTCGACGAGGAGATGGTCTACGAGTCCCGTGTGGGAGACGTCTTCACGCTCGGCACCAGCTCCTGGCGCATCGAGGACATCACGCGCGACCGCGTCCTGGTGTCCCCCGCCCCCGGCGTGCCGGGCAGGCTGCCGTTCTGGAAGGGCGACCAGCTCGGGCGTCCGCTCGAACTGGGCCGCGCGGTGGGCGCCTTCCTGCGCGAGGTCGGATCACTGCCCAAGGACGACGCCCGCCTCCGCCTCCTCGCGGCGGGTCTGGACGCCTGGGCCGCCGACAACGTGCTGTCCTACCTGGCCGAACAGCGCGAGGCCTGCGGCCACATCCCGGACGACCGCACCATCGTCGTCGAGCGTTTCCGTGACGAGCTGGGCGACTGGCGGGTCGTCGTGCACTCGCCCTTCGGCGCCCAGGTCCATGCCCCGTGGGCACTGGCGCTGGGCGCCCGTCTCTCCGAGCGGTACGGCATGGACGCCCAGGTCATGCACGCCGACGACGGCATCGTCCTGCGCCTCCCGGACGCCGACCTGATGGGCCTGGACCTGCTCGACCAGGAACCCGCCAAGCTGGGTACGGAGTACGACTCGGACCAGGCCCCCGTGGGCGCGGCGGACGTCGCGTTCGACAAGGGCGAGGTCAATCAGATCGTCACCGACCAGGTCGGCGGCTCCGCCCTGTTCGCGTCCCGCTTCCGCGAATGCGCCGCCCGCGCCCTGCTCCTGCCGCGCCGCAGCCCCGGCAAGCGCACCCCCCTGTGGCAGCAACGCCAGCGCGCCGCCCAACTGCTCCAGGTGGCCAGCGAGTACGGCTCCTTCCCCATCGTCCTGGAAGCGGTCCGCGAATGCCTCCAGGACGTCTTCGACGTACCGGGCCTCACGGAACTGATGGGCGACCTGGAGTCCCGCAAGGTGCGGCTCGTCGAGGTCACGACACCGGAGCCGTCCCCCTTCGCCCGGTCACTGCTGTTCGGCTACGTCGCCCAGTTCCTGTACGAGGGAGACTCCCCGCTCGCCGAGCGGCGTGCCGCGGCCCTGTCGCTGGACTCGCGTCTGCTCGCCGAGCTCCTCGGCCAGGCGGAGCTGCGCGAACTCCTGGACGCCGACGTCCTGACGGAGCTGGAGAGCGAGCTCCAGTGGCTCACGGAGGACCGCCGCACCAAGGACGCCGAAGGCGTCGCGGACCTTCTGAGGATGCTCGGCCCGCTCACCGACGCCGAACTGGCCGAGCGCGGCGCCGAACCGGAGTGGGCCCAGGACCTGGCTTCGGCCCGCCGCGCCATCCGGGTCCGGATCGGCGGGGCCGACCACTGGGCGGCGATCGAGGACGCGGGCCGACTGCGTGACGCGCTCGGCACGGCGCTGCCGGTCGGCGTCCCGGAAGCCTTCACCGAACCGGTCAAGGACCCGCTCGGCGACCTCCTCGCCCGGTACGCGCGCACGCACGGCCCGTTCACCTCGACCGCGGCGGCGACCCGCTTCGGCCTGGGTCCGGCCGTCACCGAAGGGGCGCTGCAGCGGCTCGCCGCGGCCGGTCGCGTCGTACAGGGGGAGTTCCACCCTGCGGGGATCGGCCAGGAGTGGTGCGACGCGGCGGTGCTGCGCCGACTGCGGCGCCGTTCGCTGGCCGCGCTGCGCCACGAGCTGGAGCCGGTGCCGCCCGCCGCGCTGGCGCAGTTCCTGCCGCAGTGGCAGCACCTAGGCAGCGGGCACGGCCTGCGCGGCATCGACGGACTCGTGCGCGCCATCGAGCAGTTGCAGGGCGCTTCGGTGCCCGCGTCGGCACTGGAGAAGCTCGTCCTGCCGTCCCGCGTCGCGCACTACGCCCCCGCGATGCTCGACGAACTGACCGCCGCCGGAGAGGTCGTCTGGGCCGGAGCGGGCGCGCTCCCCGGCAAGGACGGCTGGGTGTCCGTCTACCTGGCGGACACAGCTCCACTCCTCCTGCCACCTCCGCATCCCCTGGAGCTGACCGCGCTCCACCAGTCGGTCCTGGACGCCCTCTCCGGAGGCTACGGCCTCTTCTTCCGCCAGATCACCGACCAGATCCGCGCCACCACACACCCCGATGCCACCGATCCCCAACTCGCCGACGCCATCTGGGACCTGGCCTGGTCGGGCCGTCTGACCAACGACACGCTCGGCCCGATGCGCTCTCTCCTCGGCTCGGGCCGCACCGCGGGTTCCACCGCACACCGCGCGAAACGCACAGTGCCCCGCGGCCGGTACGGAAGCCTGACGGCCGCCGCACGCCCCCAGTCCCGGACGGGCCCGCCGACCGTCGCGGGCCGCTGGTCGCTACTCCCTGCCCTCGAACCCGACGCCACGGTCCGCGCCCATGCCCTGGCCCGCACCCTGCTCGACCGGCACGGCGTGGTCACCCGGGGTGCGGTCGCCGCGGAGGGCGTGGAGGGCGGCTTCTCCGCCGTCTACCGCATCCTGTCCGCCTTCGAGGAGAGCGGCCAGGCCCGCCGCGGCTATGTGGTGGAGGGGCTGGGCGCCGCCCAGTTCGCGATGGACGGCGCGGTGGACCGGCTGCGCGCGGCGGCCAACGCACGCGAGCGGGGCGAGGCCCTGCCCGACCCCGGGTTCCCAGGCATGCCCCTGCCCGGCGGCCGCCCGAGCGCACGCACACCGGGCCACGCCGACGGTCCCACCGAACACCCGGACCCGTTCGGCGACACGGGATTCACCGCGCCCGACTCCTCCCGGTCGGACAACGACCCGTACTCCTTGCGCGACGGTTCCGGACCGCCCCTCCCCGGCGCCGCGACACCCGGCTCCGATCATCGATATCCAACTCCCTTCGCCGACACCCCCCGTACAGCCCCGCATGCCTTCCCCGGAGGCCCCGCCTCCCGTACCCGCGCGGGCAACGGCAACCGCGCCATCGTGCTGGCCGCCGCCGACCCCGCGAACGCCTACGGCGCGGCCCTCCCCTGGCCCGAGCCCCCCACCGGCGCCGGACACAAGCCCGGCCGCAAGGCAGGCTCCTTGGTGGTGCTGGTGGACGGCGAGCTGACCCTCTACATGGAGCGCGGCGGCAAGACACTCCTGGCCTGGCCGTCCACGCTCGACGGCTCGCCCTCCGACAGTTCGCCTCCCGACGACTCGCCCCTCCACGACCCACGCCTGCGCACAGCCGCCGAAGCACTCGCCGCGGCCGCCCGCGCGGGATCCCTCGGCACGGTCACGGTGGAGCGGGTCAACGGAGCCTCCGCGCTGACATCCGCCTTCGGCACCCTCCTGGAAGGAGCCGGTTTCCACGCGACCCCACGAGGGCTCCGCCTCCGCGCGTAAAGCCGCCCGCTCAACGCCGACCCGTCCCCTCCTCTCGGCCTCCCCTCCCCGGCCTTCCCCGCCACACGAGACACCCCGCCCGCCCCGTGCCACCCTGGACCCCATGCCCGAAGGAGACACCGTCTGGCAGACCGCCCGACGCCTGCACACCGCTCTCGCGGGCCACGTACTCACCCGCTCCGACCTCCGCGTGCCCAAGTACGCCACGGCCGACCTCACCGGACGCACGGTCCTGGACGTCACCCCGCGCGGGAAGCACCTGCTCACCCGTATCGAGGGCGGCCTGACCCTGCACTCGCATCTTCGGATGGACGGCTCCTGGAAGGTGTACGCCCCGGGCGAGCGCTGGAGCGGCGGCCCGGGCCACCAGATCCGGGTGATCCTCGGCACCAACGACCGCACGGCCGTGGGCTACCGGCTCCCCGTACTGGATCTGCTCCGCACCACCGACGAGGAACGAGCCGTCGGCCACCTCGGCCCCGACCTCCTGGGCCCGGACTGGGACCCCGACAAGGCCCTGGCGAACCTCCTGCACGACCCGGCCCGCCCCCTCGGCGAGGCCCTCCTCGACCAGCGCAACCTCGCCGGCATCGGCAACATCTACAAGAGCGAGCTCTGCTTCCTGCTCCGCGCGACCCCGTGGCTCCCCGTCGGTGACCTCCCCGCCGAGCACGCCGCCCGTCTGCCCGCCCTCGCCAGGAAGCTCCTCGAAGCCAACCGCGACCGTCCGGTCCGCAGCACCACAGGCCGCCGCGACCAGAACCTGTACGTGTACGGCCGCGCCCCCCGCCCGTGCCTGCGCTGCCGCACCTCGATCCGCGCCGCGAACCAGGGCGACGGCTCCCGGGAGCGCCCCACGTACTGGTGCCCGACCTGCCAACAGGGCCCCTCGCCGCACCCCTGACCGACCCCACCGCGCACAACCCACCGCGTGCAACCCACGAGGCACCACCAATTGACGACCCGTCAGAAACCCTCGTACGGTCCACTCATGCCTGTCACGGCGTACGACCTCACCGGACGCACCGCATTCGTCACCGGCGCGGCAAGCGGTATCGGCCGCGCCAGTGCCGTGCTGCTCGCGGAGGCGGGTGCCACCGTCCACTGCGCGGACCGCGACATCCAGGGCCTGGACGAGACAGCGGCCCTCATCAAGGACACGGGCGGTACCGCGCACTCGCACCCCCTCGACGTCACCGACCGCGCCCAGCTCAAAGAGGCGGTCGCGACCTGCGAGCGCCTCGACGTCATGGCCGCGGTCGCCGGGATCATGCACAGCAGCCCGGTCCTGGAGACCCGCGACGAGGACCTCGACCGCGTACTGGGCATCAATTTCAAGGGTGTTCTGTACGCCTGCCAGGAGGCGGCCCTCGCGATGATCGCGTCGGGCACGCGGGGCAGCATCGTCACGATGGCGTCCGGAGCCGTCGACACCGGCGGACCGGGCCTGCTCTGCTACGGAGCGGCGAAGGCAGCCGTCGTCCAGCTGACGAAGACCCTGGCGACGGAGATGGGCCCGCGCGGCATCCGCGTCAACGCGGTCGCGCCGGGCTGGATCCGTACGCCCATGACCGACCGCCACGACGGCGAGGCCCAGGCGCGGACCGAGGGGTTCATGGCCCGGATGTCACCACTGGGCCGGGTCGGCGAGCCGGAGGACATCGCCCACGCGGTCCTGCACCTGGCCTCCGACGCCTCGTCGTTCACGACGGGCCAGATCCTCCGCCCCAACGGAGGCGTGGCAATGCCCTGGTAGCGAGCCACAAACGCACGCCGCCCCCCAACGCCCTCTCAGGAGCCGCCGCAAAGCCCTCCCTGAAGCCCTCTAGAAGCCCTTCGGAAAGCACGTCAGGAAGACCCCCCGCGCCCCAGAAGCGGCCCCCGCCTCCTCCGCCAAGCCTCGGAGACGCGCCGCGCCCACTGATCCGACCCGGCCGCCCCCGCGGCACGCCCCTTCGGGACACAGTGCACCGGAAGCAGACTCAGCCCCCACCCACCGGCCGCGACCGCCCCCTCCAGCACGCCGGCGTCCGGCGCGAACGCCAGCCGCATCACGGCCCACCACCACAGCCCTCCAACGCCCAGGGCCAGCCCCCACCTGCCTATTCGCCCCATCCGCCCCGCCATGGCACCACCTCCAGCCAGACGCCCGACGCTAGACCGCCGCGTTCACCCATCGACAGGGCGCACAGACACGAAGAGGGCGCCCAGCGCACACCACCGGCGCCCGCCCCACAACCGCACGCTCAAAACCGAAGCCGAGCCCAACCCCAAAACCACAGCCACAGCCCGCATAACCCGGCAGAGCCAACCTCACCCGTTCTCCGCCTGGAACATCCAGTGATGCTTCTCAAGGTCCGCGGTGATCCCGATGAAGATGTCCTGACTCACCGGATCCGCCTCCCCCGTAGCCCCGACTCGCTCCCGCATCCGCTCGATGACGGCCGCGAGCGCGTCCACGAGTGTCCCCACCGCGTCGGTGTCCTTCACCCACCCGTCAGGCGTGGCCCCGATACCGCTGCTGGTCGCGACCGTCGCGGCACGTCCGTCCGGCGAGACCCCGAGCGTGGAGGCACGCTCGGCCACGGTGTCGGAGTGCAGCCGAGCGGTGTCCACGACCTCGTCGAGCTGGAGATGGACGGACCGGAAGCGCGGTCCGACCACGTTCCAGTGAATCTGCTTCGCCACGAGCGACAGATCCACCAGATCGACCAGCGCACCCTGCAGCGCCTCGGACACGGTCTTCAGATCGGCATCGGTCAACGGGCTCTTCACGACGTACATGGACATCCTCCGGTCAGCAACGACCCCCGGCTTCCGCCCCCGCTCCTCCACCATGGCCGCCCCGACCACTACCGGCAAACGCAGACAAAACCCACCACACCACCAAGCCGCACCCTTCACGCCACACCCTGGCTTCGCCCCCCGCCCACGCAAAAGCCCCGACCACCCCCCTCCAGGTCTCCCCGGAGAAGGCCCCGGCCGGGGCTCTCACACAGTTCTTCGCATCTCAGCTCGCGGGCGCGAGCCCGTGAGCGTCAGGCGGCGACGACGTCGACCGCCTCCGCAGGCGCCTTGATGGTCACCCGTTCCGGCGGCACACCGGTCACCGATACGGAATTGAGCCTCGGGCGCACCGGTGTGGGCACAGGCTCGGAAGCCGCTGCCGACCGGGCCAGCTCGGCGAGTGCGAGCTCGTCGCTCACTTCCCGCATGAGCTCGGACATCCGTACGTCCAGCGCGTCGCAGATAGCGGAAAGCAGCTCAGAGGAAGCCTCTTTCTGCCCCCGCTCCACCTCGGAAAGATAGCCGAGCGAAACTCGGGCGGACGAGGAGACTTCGCGCAGAGTACGGCCCTGGCGCTGGCGCTGCCGACGCAGCACGTCACCAAGCAGGCGACGGAGCAGAATCATCGGTGGCTCCCTCCTCGGACCGCGTAGCCGCATCCTTCACGCCCCACCGTACCGCCTTGCGCCGCGGCCGTGCGGGGAGCGATGTCGTGTTCACTCAGGGCTGCAAACATCAAAACCCCCCGTTCTGTTCCGTATCCTGTGCCCGCTCATTCTCAGTGAGTTCGCCCACAAGCTGCTCCAGAAGCAGTGCGAGCACGCTCCGTACACTCTCCATACGGATTTCCGTCCGGGAGCCGTTCAACCGCAACGCCACCACTTTCCCGCCGAGAACGCCTTCGCCGGACGCGCCCTGCGGCCCGTCCACGGCAACGAAAACCGTGCCGACGGGCTGTCCGTCCTGGGGTTCGGGGCCGGCGACACCGGTTGTCGCGATGCCCCAGTCCGCGCCGAGCACCTTGCGGGCGCCGGCCGCCATCTGGGCCGCGACCTGCGGATCCACCGCTCCACGCTGATCCAGCAGAGTGGCGTCGACGCCGAGTACATCGCGCTTGAGATCGGTGGCGTACGCGGTCACCGAGCCACGGAAGGCCTTGGAGGCTCCGGGCACCGCCGCGAGGTCCGCCGCCACCAGACCGCCGGTCAGCGACTCGGCGACAGCGAGCGTCTCGCCCCTCACTGTGAGTAGTCGCAGCACTTCGGCGGCCGTGGAGGTCACGCTTCCGCCTCCTCGGCGGCGGCCTTCCGATCGGCCAGTCCCTGGCGCCGCAGCACAATGGCCTGTCTCACATAGTCGAGTCCGGTGACGACGGTCAGGGCGACCGCCACAGCCATCACCCAGAACCTCAGGGTCGCCAGGGGCCCCGTCAGCGCCAGGACGTACATCCCGACGGCCACTCCCTGCGTCAGCGTTTTTATCTTCCCGCCGCGGCTGGCGGGGATCACGCCGTAGCGGATCACCACGAAGCGCAGCAGGGTGATTCCGAGCTCACGCCCGAGGATCACGCCCGTCACCCACCACGGCAGATCGCCGAGCGAGGAGAGACAGATGAGCGCCGCGCCCATGATCGCCTTGTCGGCGATCGGGTCGGCGATCTTCCCGAAGTCGGTCACGAGGTTGTACGTACGGGCCAGATGTCCGTCGAAGACGTCCGTGATCATGGCTACGGCGAAGGCCGCCCAGGCCCACGCCCGCCACACGGGGTCGTATCCGCCGTCGGCCAGCATCAGCGCCACGAAACCCGGCACGAGCACGAGCCGGAGCATGGTGAGGAGGTTGGCGACGTTCCACAGGCTGGCCTGGTTGACGGCCGCGGCGCTCAGCTTCGCGCCACGCGGTGTCTTCGAGCCCTGGGCGCCGGTGGCACCCGTACCGGAGGTTCCCTTGCCGGAAGCGCTGGAGGCGCCGGCAGCACCGCGCGTACCGGGCGCACCGGGGCCGCCCGCCGCGGATGCCGGGACTCCGGTCATCTGGCCGCCTCCTCTGTACATGCGGAGCCCGGGAGCGGCTCGGCCACGAGGTCGACACCTTCCGTACCGACCACCTTCGCCTCGACCATACGGCCGACGGTGAGACCTTCGCCGCTTGTGAACAGCACCTGGCCGTCGGTCTCGGGCGCCTGGTGCGCGGCACGGCCGTACGCGGGCTCCTCCGCGCCGTCGGAGCCGGCGGAGCCCAGGGACTCGACAAGCACCTGCAGGGTCTCCCCGACGCGCTCCTCCGCCCGCTGGGAGACCAGCTCCTCGGCGAGCCGGGACACGCGCGCGAGGCGCTCGGCGACGACGTCCTCGTCCAGCTTGTTCTCGTACGTCGCCGCCTCGGTGCCGTCCTCGTCGGAGTACCCGAAGACGCCGATGGCGTCCAGCCGCGCGCCGGTCAGGAAGCGCTCCAGCTCCGCCAGGTCCTCCGCGGTCTCGCCGGGGAAGCCCACGATGAAGTTGGACCGCACACCGGCCTGCGGGGCCTTGGAGCGGATCGTGTCGAGCAGCTGCAGGAACTGGGCGGTGCTCCCGAAGCGCCGCATCGCGCGCAGCACGCCGGGGGCGGAGTGCTGGAAGGACAGGTCGAAGTAGGGCGCGATCTTCGGCGTCGAGGTCAGTACGTCGATGAGCCCGGGCCGCATCTCGGCGGGCTGGAGGTAGCTGACCCGCACCCGCTCGATCCCGTCGACGTCGGCGAGCTCGGGCAGCAGCGTCTCCAGGAGGCGGATGTCGCCGAGGTCCTTGCCGTACGAGGTGTTGTTCTCGGAGACCAGCATGACCTCCTTGACGCCCTGCTCGGCCAGCCAGCGCGTCTCTCCCAGGACGTCCGAAGGCCGCCGCGAGATGAAGGAGCCGCGGAAGGACGGGATGGCGCAGAAGGAGCAGCGCCGGTCGCAGCCGGAGGCCAGCTTCACCGAGGCGACCGGCGAGCCGTCGAGCCGGCGGCGCAGGGGTGCGCGGGGGCCGGACTCCGGAGCGAGGCCTTCCGGAAGATCGACGGGAGCGTGCCCCGGAAGGGCGACCTCGGTGCCCGCGCTCTGCCGCTCGGCCGGGCTGATCGGCAGCAGCTTGCGCCGGTCGCGCGGGGTGTGGGCGGCGTGGATTCCGCCGTTCAGGATGGTCTGGAGGCGGTCGGAGATGTCGGCGTAGTCGTCGAAGCCGAGCACTCCGTCGGCCTCTGGCAGGGCCTCGGCGAGCTCCTTGCCGTACCGCTCGGCCATGCAGCCGACGGCCACGACGGCCTGCGTTCTCCCATGGCCCTTGAGGTCGTTGGCCTCCAGGAGGGCGTCGACGGAGTCCTTCTTGGCGGCCTCGACGAAGCCACAGGTGTTGACGACCGCGACGTCCGCGTTCTCGGCGTCCTCCACGAGGTGCCAGCCGTCCGCCTCCAAGCGGCCTGCGAGCTCCTCCGAGTCCACCTCGTTACGGGCGCAGCCAAGAGTGACGAGTGCGACGGTACGGCGTTCAGGCATGGGCTCAAGAGTACTTCGTCCCACTGACAGCCCACGTCGACGGGGTTGGCCGATCTTGGCCAACCCCGTACCCGCATGCCCCTTGAGGTCGCTTGTCCGACCTCGGGGTCGCTCATCCGACCTCGGGGTCGCCCTTCGTGTACGTGAGGCGCTCGACGCCACCGGGCTGGAACTCGTCCTCGATCTTCTTGCCGTTGACGTAGAGCTGGAGGGCGCCCGCGTCACCGAGGACGAGGTCGATCTTCTCCTTGTCCTGGAAGGTCTTGGAGTCGCCCTGCTTCAGGAAGCCGTCGAAGAGCAGCCGACCGTTGTGGTCCTTGGCGGAGATCCAGCTGCGCCCGTCGGGGGCGGTCACCTGGACGGTCACCTTGTCCTGCGGCGCGGCCGCGATGGCGCTGTCCGACGGGTCGGGCTTGGGGTCGGCGGGCTTGGTCGGGGTCGGCTTGGTCTTGACGGGCTTGCTGGCGGTGGGCGTGGATCCCTCGGCGACCTGCGTCTTCGAGCCGTCCGAGTCGTCCTTGACCATCGTGAACCCGACGAAGCCGATCACCGCGACGATCGCGGCGACCATGGCGGCGGTCCAGTTGGGACCCCGGCGCTCCGGACGGATCCGCTCGGCCTCGAACATCGGTGCCGCCGGGGTCGGCGCGGGCCGCCCGCCGTGATCACCGTCGTACTGGGCGAGCAGCGGCGCCGGATCGAGGTGGACGGCGCGCGCCAGCGTCTTGAGGTGACCGCGCGCGTACACGTCGCCGCCGCAGGGCGTGAAGTCGTCCTGTTCGATCGCGTGCACGATGGCGATGCGGACCCGGGTGGCGTTACTGACGTCGTCGACTGTCAGCCCCGCCGCGATGCGCGCCTGCTGCAGAGCACGGCCGATCGAAGGGCTATCACCCTTTTCGATGGGAGGCTCGTCCTGAGGGGAGTTGTCGTCAGGGGAGTTGCCGATGGACACGGGGGCGCCTTTCGAGCGTGTAGCCACCTGTGCTGGAGGTTCAGTCTAGGGGGGTTGCGAAAGGGTGGGGCAACCGGGCGGTGGGACTTTGTACGCCATCAGAACGGCTGGTCATCCTGATGGTGGGACACGTGCCTTTCCCTTCCCTCAACTTGACGTGCGACGAAGGGAAACGGTTGCTCACGGTTCCCTTACGGGTGAGTCACGTTCGAATCACCCACGTGGCCCTGACGTGCTCACCCACGTGGCCGTGGCCCATCCGCAAGAGGAAACGGACTTCCCCGTTTCTCTACGGATGAGCCTCCCCACGGATCACCGCGAGCACTCCGTCCAGCTCGTCAGGTTTCACAAGAACATCACGTGCCTTGGAACCCTCGCTCGGACCGACGATGTTGCGGGACTCCATGAGGTCCATCAGCCGGCCGGCCTTGGCGAACCCGACGCGCAGCTTGCGCTGGAGCATCGAGGTGGACCCGAACTGCGTGGAGACGACCAGTTCGGCGGCCTGGCACAGCAGGTCGAGGTCGTCGCCGATGTCCTCGTCGATCTCCTTCTTCTGCTTGGTGCCCACGGTGACGTCTTCCCGGAAGACCGGCGCCATCTGGTCCTTGCAGTGCTGGACGACGGCCGCGACCTCGTCCTCGGTGACGAAGGCGCCCTGCATACGGGTCGGCTTGTTCGCCCCCATCGGCAGGAAGAGCCCGTCGCCCTTGCCGATCAGCTTCTCGGCGCCGGGCTGGTCGAGGATGACCCGCGAGTCCGCGAGCGACGACGTGGCGAAGGCGAGCCGCGAGGGCACGTTCGCCTTGATCAGACCGGTGACGACGTCCACGGACGGCCGCTGCGTGGCGAGCACCAGGTGGATGCCGGCCGCGCGCGCGAGCTGCGTGATACGCACGATCGAGTCCTCGACGTCCCTCGGCGCGACCATCATCAGGTCGGCGAGCTCATCGACGATCACCAGCAGATACGGATAGGTCTTGAGCTCCCGCTCGCTGCCTTCCGGCGTCTTGAGCTTGCCGTCGCGGATGGCCTGGTTGAAGTCGTCGATGTGCCGGTACCCGAACGCCGCCAGGTCGTCGTAGCGCAGATCCATCTCCCGTACGACCCACTGCAGAGCCTCGGCGGCCCGCTTCGGGTTGGTGATGATCGGCGTGATGAGGTGCGGGATGCCCTCGTACGCGGTCAGCTCGACGCGCTTGGGGTCGACGAGGACCATGCGTACGTCCTCGGGGGTCGCGCGGACCATGATCGACGTGATCAGGCAGTTGATGCAGGAGGACTTGCCGGATCCGGTCGCACCGGCGACCAGCACGTGCGGCATCTTCGCGAGGTTGGCCATCACATAGCCGCCCTCGACGTCCTTGCCGAGCGCGACGAGCATCGGGTGGTCGTCCTCGGCCGCGTCCGCGAGGCGCAGCACATCGCCCAGGTTGACCATCTCGCGGTCGGTGTTGGGGATCTCGATGCCGACCGCGGACTTGCCGGGGATGGGGCTGATGATCCGCACGTCCGGGCTGGCGACGGCGTACGCGATGTTCTTGGCCAGCGCCGTGATCCGCTCGACCTTCACGGCGGGGCCGAGCTCGACCTCGTACCGCGTGACCGTCGGGCCGCGGGTGAAGCCGGTGACGGCGGCGTCGACCTTGAACTCCATGAAGACGTTCGTGAGCGAGGCGACCACGATGTCGTTGGCGGCGCTGCGCGACTTGCCCGGGCCGCCGCGCTCCAGGAGGTCGAGCGACGGCAGGGAGTAGGTGATGTCGCCGGAGAGCTGCAGCTGCTCGGCGCGCGGAGGCAGGTCGCGCGCCGTCTCGGGCGCGGGCTTGGTCAGGTCGGCGACCTCGGCCTTGAGCATCTCCTGCTTGGGCCTGGCGCCCTTGGTCCCCTTGGCGCGCGCGGCGGGCACCGGCGTCGGCTCCCCGCGCCCGCCCGTGTCCTGTCCGCCGGTGTCCTGACGGTCCCCGCGGTCCGCACCGACGCCCTGCGTCAGATCGGCCACCAGCGCACTGGGAGGGTCGCCTGCGACGACGCGCTCTTCCCGATCGACCACTGGACGGCGATCGAGCGCACCCACTACATGGAGTCGAGCA
>NZ_JAPWHT010000207.1:0-17141 GCF_027270795.1 Streptomyces sp. ActVer | reverse complement strand
GTGCCACGTCGTCCTCGCCGCCGCGTTCCTCGGCCACGTCGATGAGCCGGTCCGCGAGGTCGCGCACGTCGTCGGGGCCGGTGGAGATGAGCGCGCGCAGGGTCTGCATGCCGTCGTCGAGGTCGATCCCGGGCTGTTCGACGAGGCCGTCGGTGCACAGCAGCAGCGTCTGGCCGGGGTCGAGTTCGAGGGTGTTGACCGGGTATTCGAGGCGGCCGAACAGGGCGGAGAGGCCGAGGGGCAGGCCGCCTTCGACGGGCAGTCTGCGGCAGCTGCCGTCGGTGTCACGGATGAGCGGGTCGATGTGGCCCGCCCTGACGACCTGCATCACACCCGTGGACAGGTCGACCTCCGCGTACAGGCAGGTCGCGAAGCGCTCGGTGTCGAGTTCGTGCAGGAAGACGGAGGCGCGGGCCATGACGGTGGCTGGCGTGTGCCCCTCGGCCGCGTAGGCGCGCAGCACGATGCGCAGCTGGCCCATGACGGCGGCCGCGTGTGTGTCGTGGCCCTGGACGTCGCCGATGACGGCCCCGACGCGGCCCCCGGGCAGCGGGATCACGTCGTACCAGTCGCCGCCGATGTCCCGGCCGAGGGAGCCGGAGCGGTAGCGGACCGCGATGTCTGCGCCGGGGACGCTGGGGATGGAGCGCGGCAGCATGGCCTGCTGGAGGCCCTGGGCGAGGTCCTTCTCCTGCTCGTAGAACATGGCCCGCTGGAGGCTCTGCGCGATGCTGCTGCCGAGCGCGACCAGGACGTTGCGGTCCTCCGACGAGAAGCCGTGCCGGTCGTTGTAGAGCAGTCCGATGGCGCCGATGGGCCTGGCCTGGGCGATGAGCGGCAGATAGGCGGCCGAGGTGATCTCCAGACCGGTGATGTGCGGCCAGAGCAGCGGGTAGCGCTCGGCGAACTCCTCCGGCGACTCGATGAAGCGCGGGGCGAGCGTGCGCACGGCCTCGCTCATCGGGTACTGCTCGTCGATACGGGTGACCAGCGTGCCCGGTACGAAGCTGCCCTCGGGGCCCTCGGCGACCAGCCGGATGCGGCCGGCCTCGACCAGGCCCATGACGAGGCTCTTGGCGCCCAGGTGGGTGACCCCGTGGGTGTCCTTGAGGACGTCGATGACGTCCTGGACGGTGTGGGCGTGCGCGAGGGCCGCGGTGGTGATCTGCACGACGTTCGTCTGCTGGCGGCGGGCCTCGTCCTGGGCGGCCTGCTCGCGGCGGGCCTCGGCCTCGCCGAGTTCCTCCGTGGCGTCTCGGACGATGCCGATGATGCGGCGCGGACGGCCCGTCTCGTCGCGCCGGATGTAGCCCTGGGTGTGGGTCCAGCGCAGGGTGCCGTCACGGCGGCGGACCCGGAAGTACGCCCCGTAGTTCTCGCTGCCGTCCTTGATGGCCTGGGAGACGTGGGCGTCCAGGCGGCGGCCCTCGGTCGGTGGCACCCGGGGGCTCAGCGATTCGGGGCGGCCGTCGAACTCGTCGGGACGCACGTCGAAGATCTCGTGGGCCAGGACATCCATCTGAAAGGTTCCGGTGTCCAGGTCCCAGTCGAAGCTGCCCATGCGGTTGAGCGCCAGGATCGGGTCCGGGTGGGCGGGCCAGTCGTCCGGGAGTGACAGGGCGCTCGCTCCCCGATCAACCATGGGCCCACCTTGCCAGGATTTGGGTGATTCTTCGACCCGTGGGACGCCCCCGGGAACCGCTCGGCCGACGGATGTACGGCAGGTTGCGCACGGCCGCGCCTAGCCGGGGATCGGGCCGCCGCCGTCGGGCAGGCCGGGGCCCTCCGGGACGGTGTCGGGGCCGGTCTCACTCTCCGGGGAGTCGGCCGGGGAGTCCAGCGGCGGTTCGGGCTGGTCGACGGTGGGCTCGTCGGGGACGTCAGCGTCGGGCGGCGTGCCCGTGTCCGTACCGTCCGGTGGCGACACCAGGTCGTCGGAGGGGTCCGGGGTGGCCGTCTCGGTGACCGTGGGGCAGTCCGAGGGGTCCGGGGACGTGGTGTCCGTGGAGTCGTCCGTCGGAGTGCCCTCGGTGGTGCCGGGGGTGATGGTCACGGTCGGTGTCACGCAGTCGCTCGCGGACTCGTCGGCGCTCTCCGAGGAACTCTCCGACGACGACCCGTCGGGCGACGACTCCTGCGACGACCCGTCCGGCGACGGCGAGGATCCGTCCGGGCGCGGGCTGTGCGGATCGATCACGGGCGCGGGCACGATGCGGTCCTCGTCGCCGTCGTGGTCGCCGATCCGCCGCTCGATCCAGGTGTTGTTCCGGATGTTGATGATCGTGATGTTGACGATCACCCGCGGGGCCGGAGTGACCACGATGACCTTGGTGGGCTCGTAACCGGACCACGGGCGGCCCTTGTGCCCGGGGGCGCCCTGGAGGGCGACCGGCGGCTTGAGGGGGTTCCCGCAGGCGCAGCGCACACGCGGTACGCCCCGGTTGTCGACGAGGACGGCGGTGCCCGCCTGGAGGACGGCCTGGTACTCGGTCGCGCGTCCGTCCCGGAAGCCGTGGTTCGTGACTCTGGTGTCGGCGCGCAGTACGACAGAGGTCAGCCCGCGCAAGTAGTCGGGGATGCCTGCCTGGGCGATGCCGGCGGCCTGGGCGAAGGCTCGCGCCTTGACCTGGTCGGCCGTGAGGAAGCGGATCTGCCGGTCGACGTCGCAGCTGCCGACGCGCCGGGTGCCTCCGTAGAGGCCCGGCGTGCCGCCGGAGAGGGACCGCACGCCCTCCGCCGTGGCTGTGGCCGTGGCGTTTCCGGTGGGCGTGGACTCGGGCGTACGGGTGACGGGTGACGGGGTCGCGGCCGCGGTGGCCGTGGAGTCGGTGAAGGGGTCGGGGCCCTGGTCCGCGACCGGCTGGAGGAAGACCTCTCCGCCGGTGGTGGCGGAGTCGGACGCCTTGTCCCCGTCGCCGCCGCAGCCCCCGGTGAGGAGCGCCGCGGAGAGCGCCCAGGCCGTGACGAGGGTTCTGGTGGGTATGCGCACCACGTTCTCCCGTCCGTCCCGGTCCGGCCCGAGCAATATGTTCACTATTGTCTGTGTCGGTCCCGGGAACCCCGCAAGCCGGAGCAAGTCACACAGCGTCACAATGGAAGGGAAGGGAGCGGGCTCCGTGGAGTGGTTCACAGCCCCCGAGTACTGGATGAGCCGGCTGGTCCTCCAGAAGGCTCTGGCCGTGATCTATCTCGTCGCGTTCCTGGGCGCGGCGCTGCAGTTCCGTGCGCTGATCGGCGAGCGCGGGATGCTGCCGGTGTCCCGGTTCGTGACGCGGGTGCCGTTCCGGCAGGCGCCGAGCGTGTTCCATCTCCACTGCTCCGACCGCTTCTTCGCGGCCTGGGCGTGGACCGGCTGCGCGGTGTCGGTGGCGCTCGTCGCCGGGCTGGACGGTCTGCTGCCGCTCTGGGGCGGCATGCTGCTCTGGCTGGTGCCCTGGGTCATGTATCTGTCGATCGTGAACGTCGGCCAGACCTGGTACTCGTTCGGCTGGGAGTCCCTGCTCCTGGAGACCGGCTTCCTCGCGGTCTTCCTGGGAAACGACGAGGTCGCGCCGCCGGTCGTGGTGCTCTTCCTGCTGCGCTGGATCCTGTTCCGCGTCGAGTTCGGGGCGGGGCTGATCAAGATGCGCGGCGACGCGTGCTGGCGCAAGCTGACCTGCCTCGACCACCACCACGAGACCCAGCCGATGCCGGGCCCGCTGAGCTGGTTCTTCCACCATCTGCCGAAGCCGCTGCACCGGGTCGAGGTGGCCGCCAACCACTTCACCCAACTCGTCGTGCCCGTCCTGCTGTTCACGCCTCGGCCCGTCGCCACGGCCGCCGCGTCCCTGATGATCCTCACCCAGCTGTGGCTGATCCTGTCCGGCAACTTCTCCTGGCTGAACTGGATCACGATCGTGCTGGCCCTCTCGGCACTGGCGCTCCCGGGCACGGCCCCGGACGTCCCCGGCGCCCCGCTCTGGTACGAGGTCGTTGTCCTCGCGGTCGCCGCGCTGCTCGTGACACTGAGCTACCGCCCGGTCCGCAACATGATCTCCCGCCGCCAGGTCATGAACCGCTCCTTCGACCCCCTCCACCTGGTGAACACCTACGGGGCGTTCGGCAGCGTCAGCCGCGTCCGCTACGAGGTGGTGGTCGAGGGCACGGCCGACGCCGTACCCCGCGAGGACTCCGACTGGCGGGAGTACGAGTTCAGGGGCAAGCCCGGCGATCCGCGGCACTGGCCGCGCCAGTTCGCCCCGTACCACCTGCGGCTCGACTGGATGATGTGGTTCGCCGCGCTCTCCCCCGCCTACGCCGGATCGTGGTTCGGCGCCCTGGTGGAGAGGCTCCTGGAGAACGACCGGGACACGCTGCGCCTTCTGCGCCGCTCCCCGTTCCCGCCGGACGCACCGCCCCGGTACGTCCGGGCCCGCCTCTTCCGCTACCGGTACACGACCTGGCAGGAACTGCGGGAGACGGGCGCCTGCTGGGAGCGGACGTATGTACGGGAATTCCTACCGCCGACGCGGCTCGACGCGGTGGTTCAGAGGTCGTAGATGTAGGTCGGCAGTGTGCTTCAGAGGCAGTAGACGCGCTCCGCGGTGCCCTCGAAGACCTGGGCGCGCTCGTCGCTGCTCAGGTCCAGCGTGAGACCGTCGGCCATGAACGAGACTCCGCCGTACGTCGTCGCCAGCGTGCATACCGGCCAGTCGGAGCCGAACATGAGGCGCCCCGGGCCGAAGGCGTCCAGCACGGTGTCCGCGTAGGGCTTCAGCTCCCGCCTCCGCGCCTGCGCCGACCGCTGCTGCGACAGGTCCGTCTCCGTCACCATCCCCGACAGCTTGCACACCGTGTTCGGCAGGCCGGCGAGCGCCCTGATCTCGGAGGCCCACGGCTCCAGTTCGCCCGAGGCGATGGGCGGCTTCCCCAAGTGGTCGAGGACGAAGGTGAGACCGGGCAGTGCGGCGGCCGCCCCGGCACAGGCTGGAAGCTGGTGGGGAAGTACCACCAGGTCGTACACGAGCCCGGCCGCCGCCACCGCGCCCAGCCCTCGCTGAACATCGGGGCGCAGCAGCCATTCGGGGTCCGGCTCGCCCTGGACCTGGTGGCGGATGCCCTTGAGGTGGCGGCCGCCCGGCAGTTCTCTCAAGCGGGCCAGTTCGTCGGCCACGTCGGGGCTGGTGAGGTCGGTCCAGCCGACTACTCCGCCGATCAGGTCGTGCGCCTCCGCGAGGGCCAGGAACTCCGGGGTCTCCTCCGCCACCGTGACCGTCTGCACGAGGACGGTCCGGGTGACTCCGACGGCACGCGCCTCGGGCTCCAGGTCCTCGACGGTGAAGTTCCTTCTCAGGGGCGCCAGTTCGGGTCCTGTGATCCAGTCCTGGTCCCGTACGGAGAGGTCCCAGACGTGGTGGTGGGCGTCGACGGCGCCCGTGCGTGCGGTCATGGCAGCTCCCATACGACAGGCAGCTCCGCCTGCGAGCCCTCGGCCGAGTAGTCGTGCACCACGTCGAGGAGCTCCGCCATCCGGGCCTGCCAGGCGATGTTGACCGGCAGTTGCTCCAGTTCGGCGAGGAGTCGCGGGTAGTCCTCGCACTCCAGGACGTGGAAGAGGTCGGTCCCGCTGCGCCAGATCGTCCAGGAGGAGGCTCCGGCGGCGCGGATGGCGTCCGTGAGTTTCTCGGGGACCTCGCGGTGGGCGGCGTCGTACTCGGCGATGCGGTCGGCGCGGACCTTGGTGTGCAGGGCCACTCTCATGACGGCTCCTTCGGCTTCGACGCGTTCTCCCCGGGTACGGGGGCGTCGGCGGGCAGGAGGTCCGCGTCCCGCACCTCCTGCCAGAAGGTCGCGGGCACGGGCGTCGCGAACTGCTCGGCGCAGTCCCGGACTTCGTGCGGCGACTTGGCTCCCACGAGGACGCCCGCGACGGCCGGATGGGCGGCGCAGAAGGCCAGGGCGGCGGCGCGCAGGGTGGTGCCGTGCCGGTCGGCCATGGCGTCGAGGGCGAGGGCACGGTCCAGCACCTCGGGCGGTGCGGCCGTGTAGTTGTACGTCGCTCCCGGCCTCGGGTCGGCCAGCAGACCGGAGTTGAAGGCGCCACCGACGACGACCGAGGTCCCGCGCTCCTGCGCGGCCGGCAGCAGTTCGGTCAGCGCGGCCTGGTCCAGGAGGGTGTAGCGCCCGGCGCACAGCACCACGTCGACGTCGGTGTCGAGGATGAAGCGGGTGAGCATCTCGGCCTGGTTCATGCCCGCGCCGATCGCGCCCACCACGCCCTCCGCGCGGAGTTTCTCCAGCGCCGGATAGCCCTCCCGGAAGGCCTGTTCGGCGTGGTCGTCCGGGTCGTGGAGGTAGACGACGTCCACCCGGTCGAGGCCGAGCCGCTCCAGGCTGGCCTCCAGGCTGCGCCGTACGCCGTCCGCGCTGAAGTCCCATACGCGGCGGTGCGTGGCGGGCACGGCGAAGCCGTTGGCGAGGTCGTCGCCGCCCGCGTCGCTGGGCTCCAGACGGCGGCCCACCTTGGTCGAGATGGTGTACGCCGACCGGGGGCGCCCGCTCAGGGCCGCGCCCAGGCGGCGTTCGGAGAGGCCGATGCCGTAGTGGGGCGCGGTGTCGAAGTACCGGATGCCCGC
The DNA here is from genome assembly GCF_027270795.1 of Streptomyces sp. ActVer. Classification (NCBI taxonomy): domain Bacteria; kingdom Bacillati; phylum Actinomycetota; class Actinomycetes; order Kitasatosporales; family Streptomycetaceae; genus Streptomyces; species Streptomyces sp. ActVer. The sequence continues at coordinate 10,527 of NZ_JAPWHT010000207.1, read as the reverse complement.
GTCCCAGGCGGCGCCGACTGTCTCGTACGCCTGCTCCTCGCCGACCTCGGTGAAGAGGTTGCCGATGCCGGCGGCGCCGAGGGCGAGGCTGGTGATCTCCACGCCGCTTCGACCGAGCCGGTTCACCGGCCCGCCCAGCGGCCCGCTCACTGGCCCGCCGGACGCAGTCGCAGCCCCTGCATACCGCCGTCCACGGCGAGCGCGGTGCCGGTGGTGGCGCCGGACAGCGGGCCCGCCAAGTAGGCGACGGCGCCCGCGACTTCGGACGCGGTGACGAGGCGGCCGGTGGGCTGGCGGGCCTCCAGGGCGGTCCGTTCGGCGGCGGGGTCCGTCGCGGCGTCCAGGAGACGGCCGACCCAGGGGGTGTCGACGGTGCCGGGGTTCACGCAGTTGACGCGGATGCCCTCGCGGACGTGGTCGGCGGCCATGGCGAGGGTCAGCGACAGGACGGCGCCCTTGGACGCGGAGTACAGGGCGCGCTGCGGGAGGCCCGCGGTGGCAGCGATGGAGCAGGTGTTCACAATGGTCGCGTGCGAGGACTTCCGCAGGTGAGGCAGGGCCGCCCGGGCCGTACGGACCATGCCGACGACGTTGACGTCCAGCACACGGTGCCAGACCTCGTCGTCGTTGTCCTCGACGGTGCCCTGCGCGCCGATGCCCGCGTTGTTGATCAGCACGTCGAGACCGCCCAGGTCGGCGACCGCGGCGGCGACGGCCCGGCGTACGGAGTCGTCGTCGGTGACGTCGGCCTGGTAGCCGAGCAGGGGCTTCTCCACGCTCGCGGGGTCCAGGTCCAGAACGGCGACCTGGGCGCCGCGGGAGGCGAGGAGCTCCGCGGTGGCCCGGCCGATGCCGGAGGCGCCGCCCGTCACCAGGGCCTTGAGGCCCTCGAAGTCGCTCATGCCGCCTGCTCCTTCTGCCGGTCGAGGTCGGCGGCCCAGAAGGTCCCGCCGGGGAACGTGAACTCCGCGATGGACTCCGGCCGCATGGTCGCCGAGAAGCCCGGTGAGGTGGGTGCCATGTAGTGACCCTCTCTGATCACCACCGGGTCGAGGAAGTGGGCGTGCAGATGGTCCACGTACTCGATCACGCGGTCCTCGGTCGTTCCGGACAGCGCCACGTAGTCGAACATCGAGAGGTGCTGGACCAGTTCGCACAGGCCGACGCCGCCGGCGTGCGGGCAGACGGGGATGCCGAACTTGGCCGCGAGAAGCAGGATCGCGAGGTTCTCGTTGACGCCGCCGACACGGGCCGCGTCGATCTGCAGGACGTCGATGGCGCCCGCCTGGAGCAGCTGCTTGAAGATGATCCGGTTCTGTACGTGCTCGCCGGTGGCGACCTTGACCGGGGCGATCGCCTTGCGGATCGTGGCGTGGCCGAGGACGTCGTCGGGGCTGGTGGGCTCCTCGATCCAGTACGGGTCGAACTCGGCGAGTGCCCTGGTCCACTCGATGGCCTCGTCGACGTTCCAGCGCTGGTTGGCGTCGATGGCGACGCGGATGTCGGGGCCGACGACGGAGCGGGCCACCCGGCAGCGGCGTACGTCGTCGGCGAGGTCCGCGCCGACCTTCAGCTTGATCTGGGTGAAGCCGTCGGCGACGGCCTGGCGGGCCAGCCGGGTGAGCTTCTCGTCGGAGTACCCGAGCCAGCCCGGCGAGGTCGTGTAGCCGGGGAAGCCACGCTCCTTGAGCAGCGCGACGCGTTCCGTCGCGCCTTCCCGGCCCTCGCTCAGCAGGCGGAGCGCGTCCTCGGGGGTGAGGACGTCCGCGATGTAGCGGAAGTCCACCTGGGACACGAGCCATTCGGGCGTGGCGTCGGCGAGCAGCTGCCACAGGGGTTTCTCGGCGCGCTTGGCGGCCAGGTCCCAGACGGCGTTGACGACGGCGCCGATCGCCATGTGCATCACGCCCTTCTCGGGCCCCAGCCACCGCAGTTGGCTGTCCCCGATCAGGTCCCGGCTCAACGCGCCCGGATCCGCGCACAGTTCGTCCACCGGCCGGCCCAGAATGTGCGGGCGCAGCGCCTCGATCGCGGCGACCTGGACATCGTTGCCCCGCCCGATGGTGAAGGTGAACCCGTGCCCCTCCAGGCCGTCGGCCGTGTCGTCGCTGCCTGTGCGCAGCACGACGTACGCGGCCGAGTAGTCGGGATCCGGGTTCATCGCGTCGGAGCCGTCGAGCTCACGCGAGGTGGGGAAACGGATGTCGTAGGTGTCAACCGCGATGATGCGGGAGGCGGCGGATGCGGACACAGAAGTGCCTTTCGGTCAGAGACAAGGAGGCGGACTACCAAAGCCCGGTGCGCCATGGCGCGCCCCTTGAGGGGCGCGGGGAACTGCGCGCTGAGCCACAACGGACCCGCAGCTCCACACCACACCTAGTCCTGCGCACGGCCGGTGGTCACGCGGGCAATCATCAGGGCAACCAGGATGATTCCCCCATAAATGGCCTGGATCCAGAAGGATGGAACCTGGGCAAGAGTGAGCAAGTTCTGCACAACCCCAAGAAGGAGGACGCCCGTGAGGGCGCCGAACATCGTGCCTTTGCCCCCGTCGAGGCTGATGCCGCCGATGACCGCCGCCGCGAACACCGTGAAGATCATGTTCTGACCCTGGTTGGCGTTGATCGCGCCGACGTAGCCGGTCTGCATGAGACCGCCGACCGCGGCGAGCGTCCCGGCGACGACGAAGACGCCGAGCATCACGCGCTCGACCCGGATGCCGGCCGCGCGGGCCGCGTCCGCGTTGCCGCCGATCGCGTACAGGGCACGCCCCAGGCGGTGGTACTTGAGGAAGAACCCGGCGACACCGAACGACGCCGCCGCCAGCCACACCGAGATGGGCACGGTCAGGAAGGTGGTGGTGGCGAGCGCGTAGAAGGCGTCGGGCATGCCGAAGAGCGTCTTGCCCTCGGTCGCGCCGACGAGCAGACCACGCAGGATGATCAGCATCGCCAGCGTCACGATGAACGCGTTGAGCTTGAGCTTCACCACGAGGATGCCGTTGAAGCCGCCGATGATCGCGCCCACCACGAGGATCGCGAGCAGGGCGACTCCGGCGGGCAGTTCCGTGCCCCAGCCCGACTGTGCGGCGGGCAGCAGCAACAGCGCTCCGACGGCGGGCGCGATGCCGACGACCGACTCCAGCGACAGGTCGAACTTGCCGGTGATGAGCACGAGCGACTCGGCGAGGACCACCATCGCGAGGGCGGCCGAGGCGCCCAGGATGGAGATCAGGTTCTGCTCGGTGAGGAAGGCGTCGTTGACGAACGCACCGAGCACGAGCAGCAGCAACAGGGCTGGCACTAGGGCGAGTTCGCGTGCCCTGCGCAGGAGTACGGCCTTGGCGTCGGCCTTGCTCTTGAGCGGCCGTAGGGGGGTGGAGGCCGAGGCCGACGGGGCCTTCGTGTCAGCCATGGTGGTCCACTCCTTCGATGGAGGCGATCAGCTCGTGGTCGCGCCAGCCCGCCGGGTGCTCGGCGACGACGCGGCCGTGGAAGAGGACGAGGACGCGGTCGCAGCGGCGCAGGTCGTCGAGTTCGTCGGAGACGACGAGCACGGCGGTGCCGTCGTCACGGGCCGAGTCCATGCGGGAGAGCAGGGATTCCTTGGACTTCACGTCGACGCCCGCGGTGGGGTTGATCAGGACCAGCAGCCGGGGGTCGGAGGCGAGGGCCCGGGCCATGACGACCTTCTGCGCGTTGCCTCCGGAGAGGTCGGACACGGGCTGGTCGGGCCCCTCGGTGTGGATGTCGAGGCGGTCGATCAGCTCGTCGGCGAAGCCCCGCCTGCGGTCGGTGCCGACGAATCCGTACCGGCCGAGGCGGTCCAGGACGCTCATGGTGGCGTTGTCGCCGACGGTCATGCCGAAGACGAGACCCTGCCCGTGCCGGTCGCGCGGGACACAGCCGACCCCCGCGCGAAGAGCGGCCGTGACATCGCCGAACGGCAGCTGCCTGCCCTCCAGTTGGGCGGTTCCGCCGGTCGGCGTGTGCAGTCCCGCGAAGGACTCGGCCAGCTCGATCTTGCCGCTGCCGCTCGATCCGGCGAGACCGACGACCTCACCACCGCGGACGGTGAGGTCGATGCTCTCGTACGACTCCGAGGTGAGCCCGTGTGCTTCGAGGACGACGGGCGCGCCGGCGTCCACGTCGCCACGGGCGGCCTTCTCCTCCACGGCGGCGATGGACTCCCCCGCCATGGCCTCGACCAGGGCCGCCCGCGGGAGCTCGGCCACCGGGGCCGTGGTGATCCAGCGCGCGTCGCGCAGGACCGTCACGGTCTGGCACACCTCGTACACCTCCTGGAGGTGGTGCGAGATGAACAGGAACGTGACGCCGGACTCCTGGAGCGCGCGCATGCGGGTGAAGAGGCGCTCGATCTCCCGGTTGTCGAGCTGGGCGGTAGGTTCGTCGAGGACGATGAACCGGGCGCCGAAGCTCAACGCCCGGGCGATCTCCACCATTTGGCGGTCCTCGACCTTGAGGTCGGCGGTCCGCGCGTCCGGGTCGACGTGGACGTCCCAGGTGTCCAGGACCTCGGCGGCCTCGGTCTTCAGCCGGCGCCAGCTGATGAAGCCGCCGCGGCCCTGCGGCTGCCGGTTGATGAAGAGGTTCTCGGCGACGGTCAGCTCGGGGACGACGGTGGGCTTCTGGTAGACGCAGGCCACCTTGCGCCGCCAGGCGTCCCGGTCTGTGAGCGGGGGCGCCGGCTCGCCGTCGAAGCTGACCGTGCCCTCGTCGGGGGCCTGGAGGCCGGTGAGAACGGTGACGAGGGTGGACTTGCCCGCGCCGTTGCGGCCGACGAGGGCATGGGACTCGCCCGCGTGCACGGTCAGCCGGCCGTCGGCGAGGGCGACCGTGGGGCCGTACCGCTTGGCGATGCCCCGCGCCTCAACGAGTGGTGTGCTCATTTGACCGTGTTGCCCCACAGCTCGGGGTCGTCGACGTTCTCCTTGGTCACCAGCGGAGCGGGCAGCTGGTCCTCGAGGATGCCGCTGGGCAGCTTGACGATCTCGGAGTCGTGGTCGGTCGGGCCCGGCTCGAAGGTCTTCCCCTCCATCGCCGCCTTGATGTAGTACATGCCGTACTTGGCGTAGAGGTCGGCAGGCTGCGAGACGGTGGCGTCGATCTGGCCCTTGCGGATGGCGTCGTACTCCTGCGGGATGCCGTCGTTCGAGACGATCGCGATGTGGCCCTTCTGGCCGACCGTCTTCAGCAGCCCCTTGGACTTCAGGGTCTGCAGCGTGGGCGCGAGGTAGACGCCGCCCGCCTGCATGTAGATGCCCTTGATGTCCGGGTTGGCGTTCAGGAGCGTGTCCAGCTTGGAGGCCGCCGTGTCGGACTCCCACTTGGCGGGGATCTCCAGGACCTTCAGCTTCGGGAACTTCTCCTTGACGCAGGCCCGGAAGGCCTCGGAGCGGTCCCGGCCGTTGACCGAGGCCAGGTCGCCCATGATCTGTACGACCTTGCCGGAGGGGATCTGCTTGCCGAGGTACTCGCAGGCCTTCTCCCCGTACGCGACGTTGTTGGCGCGTACGACCATCGCGACCTTGCCCTTCTCGGGCGCCACGTCCACGGCGACCACGGGCACGCCCTTGCGCTCGGCCTGGTCGAGCCCGGCGGAGATCGCGGCGCTGTCCAGGGGGGCCACGACGAGGCCCTTCACGCCCTGGTTGAGCTGGTTGTTGATGTCCGTGATCTGCTGCGACGGGTCGCTGTTGGAGTTCACGGTCTTGAGGGCGTCGACGTCCTCGGTCTTCGCCATCTTGGGCACGTAGTCGTTGTACGACTGCCAGAACGGCGAGGTCAGCAGGGGCAGGATCACGCCGACCTTGCCGCTGCCGTCGCCTCCGCCGTCGCCCTTGGAGGCGACGTTGTCCTTGGTGCTGCCGCATGCCGCGAGTACGAGCGTGGCGCAGGCGGCAACGGCCGCCGCACGTATCGCCCGTGAGGTGTTTCGACCGTTCCGGTACCGCACTGTTCTGCCGGCCATCTATCGGCTCCTCGTTGAGCGTGATCGAGCAGGTGCCACGCATATTTATCAGACCACTTCCCCCTGACAACACCCCTGGACCGCATTTTTCCCTGGTTTTCATGCGTAGTGGTCCGACCACCTGAGTGGTTAGACTGCGGCGCACCCGGCAACAGGAGGACATGGCGTGGACGAGAGCCTGCCCCAGGGGACGACGACGGCCCCGCAGAAGGGGACCGTGACGCAGCGCGCCATCGACCAGATCAAGGCGATGATCGGCGAGGGCCGTCTGGAGCCGGGCGCACGGCTGCCCACCGAGCGGGATCTGGCGTCACAGCTGGGCATCTCGCGCAGCTCGATGCGCGAGGCGATCCGGGCCCTCACGGTCCTGGGCGTCCTGGAGGCCCGGCACGGGTCCGGGATCTACGTCACGCAGCTGGAGGCCGGGGACCTGCTGGAGACCTTCGGCGTGGTCGCGGACCTCTCCCGGGGGCCGGGGCTGGTCGAACTCCTCGAAGTGCGGCGCATCCTGGAGTCGACGGCGACGGCGCTCGCGGCCGCACGGATCACCCCCGACCAACTGGCCGAGGTCGAGAAGCACTTGACGGCCATGAACGCGACGGACGACCCGGAGGAGATCCTCTCCCACGACCTGGCGTTCCACCGTGCCATCGGGGTCGCCGCGGGCAACGACACGATGGCGGCGATCCTGGAGGGACTCTCCTCGCGCACGTTTCGCGCCCGGGTCTGGCGCGGTTACCAGGAGGAGGGGGCGTTCGAGCGCACGCGGCGGGAGCATGCGGCCATCCATCGTGCGCTGGTCGCCCGCGATCCTGAGGCCGCGCGGGCGGCCGCGGCCGCGCATGTGGGCGAGGTCGAGCAATGGCTTCGGACCCAGCTCCAGCCTTGAGGGCTGGAACCGGGGCCGATGTGGCCTACCTGCGGGCCGGCGGGGGCTTGTCGCGCAGTTCCCCGCGCCCCTGAAAGACGGGGCTGCGCCCCGGTCTTTCGCCTTTAGGGGCGCGGGGGAACTGCGCGAGCAACCACACCGCACCCGCAGCCTAAAAGGAACCTCAGGCCCTCTTCAGCCTCAGCGTCACCAGCTCGAACGGGCGGAGTTTCAGGGTGATCCTGCTGCCGTCCCGCTCCGGGGCGACCGCGTCGGCCAGGGGCCGTTCCAGCAGGTCCGTCACCGTGACGGAATCGACCTCGAAGCCCGCCGTGAGGGTGGCCCGGCTGCGGCCGCCGCGGGACTCGTGGAAGCGGACGATCACATCACCGCTGCCGTCGTCGGCGAGTTTCACCGCGGTGACCACGACCGCGTCCTGGGCGACGGCCACCAGAGGCGCGACCTCCGAGGCCCCGCCCACGACCTTCCGCTCGGGCAGGTTGATCCGCCAGCCCTCGCGCACCGCGTCGCCGATCGCGGCGCCGGGCACCAGCGCGTGCCGGAAGCGGTGGACGCCCTGGTCGGTCTCGGGGTCGGGGAAGCGCGGGGCGCGCAGCAGCGAGACGCGGACCGTGGTGGTCGTACCACCGTCGTCGCGCACCGCCCGCGTCACGTCATGGCCGTACGTCGAGTCGTGGGCGACCGCGACACCCCAGCCGGGCTCCTCCATGTGGACGAACCGGTGGTTGCAGGCCTCGAACTTGGCGGACTCCCAGGACGTGTTGGTGTGCGTCGGCCGGAAGAAGTGCCCGAACTGCGTCTCGGACGCGTACCGCTCGGCGTGCACGTCGAGCGGGAAGGCCAGCTTCAGGAACTTCTCCGTCTCGTGCCAGTCGACCTCGGTGCCGATGTCGAGCCGCCACTCCCCCGGCGCGAGCGACAGCACCTGCGTGACCTTCGACGCCCCGAAGGTCCGTACGATCCGGACCGAGACGCCGTCGTCGCCGGGGGCGACCTCGTCGGCGTCGACCAGGTCGGTGACCGTGTTCCGGTAGAACTCGTCGACGTCCCAGGCGTCCCACATGTTGGGGAAGTCGGGGTGGATCTGGAGCAGGTTGGCCGCCTTGCCGGGCGCGAGGGTCTCACGGTCCGCGGCGAGGTCGAACGCGGAGACGACGAGTCCGCGCTCGTCGATCTCGATCCGCAGCCGTCCGTTGTCGATCACATAGCCGCCGTCCGTGCGCGGCACCAGCGTGCACTCGCCGCCGACGGCCGGGGTCCGCGCCCCGCCGGCGGGCACCCCGTCGCGGATGTGCGGCGCCGAGTTGAAGGCGAGGGCGGTCGTGCCCTCACCGGCCAGCGCGCGCTGGGCGGAGTCGATGATGCCGTTCAGTTCCTCGGCGACGGCCTCGTACGTCCTACGGGCCTCGCGGTGCACCCAGGCGATGGACGAGCCGGGCAGGATGTCGTGGAACTGGTGGAGCAGCACCGTCTTCCAGAGGCGGTCCAACTCCTCGTACGGGTAGGTGAATTTGGTCCGGACGGCCGCGGTCGCCGCCCACAGTTCGGCCTCGCGCAGGAGGTGCTCGCTGCGCCGGTTGCCCTGCTTGGTCCTGGCCTGGCTGGTGAGCGTGGCGCGGTGCAGCTCCAGGTACAACTCGCCCACCCACACAGGGGCGTTGGGGTACTCTGCCTCCGCCTTCTCGAAGAACTTCTCCGGGGTCTCCCAGACCACGGTCGCCGAGCCTTCGAGGTCCCGGAGCCGGGCCGCCTTGGCGACCATCTCGCGGGTCGTGCCACCGCCGCCGTCGCCCCAGCCGGTCGGTGCGAGGGAGTGCCGGGCGGCGCCCTTGTCCTTGAAGTTCTTCGCCGCGTGGGCGATCTCGCTGCCCTTCATGGAGCAGTTGTACGTGTCCACGGGCGGGAAGTGCGTGAAGATCCGCGTGCCGTCGATGCCCTCCCACTGGAAGGTGTGGTGCGGGAACTTGTTGGTCTGGGACCACGAGATCTTCTGTGTGAGCAGCCATTTGGAGCCCGCCGCCTTGATGATCTGCGGCAGTCCGGCGGCGAAGCCGAAGGTGTCCGGCAGCCAAGCCTCCTCGTTCTCGACGCCGAACTCGTCGAGGAAGAACCGTTTGCCGTGCACGAACTGACGGGCCATCGCCTCGGAGCCCGGCATGTTGGTGTCCGACTCGACCCACATGCCGCCGGCGGGAACGAACCGCCCGTCGGCCACGGCCTTCTTCACCTTCGCCCACACCTCGGGCCGGTGCTCCTTCACCCAGGCCCACTGCTGGGCCTGCGACATGGCGAAGACGAAGTCCGGCTCGTCCTCGATGAGGGCGGTCATGTTGGAGGTGGTCCGGGCGACCTTGCGTACGGTCTCGCGCAGCGGCCACAGCCACGCCGAGTCGATGTGGGCGTGGCCGACCGCGCTGATGCGGTGGGCGGAGGGGACGGCGGGGGCGGACAGCACCCCTTCGAGGTGCGTGCGGGCCGCGGCCGCCGTGCCGCCCACGTTCTGCAGATCGACGGCGTCGAGGGCCTTCTCCACGGCCCGGAGGATGTCCCAGCGGCGGGCGGACTCCACCGGCAGCTCGGCCATCAGCTCGCCCAGCACCTCCAGGTCGACGACCAGCTGCCACACCGTCTCGTCGAGGACGGCGAGGTCCATGCGCTCCAGCTTGTACTGCGGTTCGCTGCCCGCCGTCTCCTTGTCGCCCAACTGCGTGGGCCGGAAGGGGTGGTAGTCGAGGATGACGGGGTTGGACGCGGCCTCGACGTGCAGCCGCACCTCCTCGCCACCCTCGACCGGGGCGCCGATCCGCACCCACTGGTTGCGCGGGTTCAGACCCTTCACCGGCGTGCCGTCGGGCCGGTAGACGAGGCCCTCGCACTGGAAGCCGGGCATGTTCTCGTCGAAGCCGAGGTCGAGGATCGCCTCGACGGTCCTCCCGGCCCACTCCTGGGGCACGGTCCCGGTCACCCGGAACCAGCTCGTGCCCCACGGAGCACCCCACCGCGCGCCCGCCTCGATCGGTTCGACCGGGGCGGACAGCCCTTCGTCGACCGGCACGGGCTCGCCGGGCGCGTGCCACACCGCCACTTCCAGTGGTACCGACTCGGGGTACACGGCGGGTCGTATGCGCTCGTCGAGCACACGCTTGAGGCGGGCTTCGACCAGGCTGCGGTCGTCATGCATGTGAGGTGCTCCGTAACTCCGTTGTGCGGGTTGCTGCTCGGTGTCGGTGGTCAACACCGGCTTTCGACGGTGACCACCTGGTCGGCGGTCACCAGGTGTGTGTGACGGTAGCGGGGGCCGACGCGGTGTAAAGCTCCCCCACGGCCCGCAGTTCGAACCTCGCCGTGGACTCACCGCCCTCGGGTGTCAATCCGCCGACGAAGAAGGCCCGCTGCGCGGTGCCGCCGAGGAAGCGCCGGGTGCCGTCGGGCAGGACCCGGTGCAGCGTGTAGTGGCGTACGTCGCCGGGGACGGCCCGCCACGCGAAGCGCAGGTCGCCTCCCGAGGCACCGGTGATGCTCAGGTCGGCCGGGACGGACGGGCTCTGGGCGGCCTGGTTCCGTACGGCGAGTCCGCCGAGCCGCCACTTCACGGCGCCGCCGGCCCCGGTGGGCCGGGCGCCGGGGCCGTGCACGGTGCCGCCGGC
>NZ_JAPWHT010000206.1:0-17299 GCF_027270795.1 Streptomyces sp. ActVer | reverse complement strand
GCCGTCGGCTGGCGCTTCGGCAAGCACAAGCTCGCCCCGCGCATCAGCCCCGGCAAGACGCGCGAGGGCCTGATGGGTCATGGGCTGCCCCTCGGGGGAGGGTGCGGGCGCGGCCGCGGTGCGGGACCGCCGCTCGCTCGTACGGTCGATTGCTTCACCGGCCAGGATAGGCGGGCGGGGTGTACGGCCCCGTCGGGCGTCTCACCTGATGGGCGGCGCCTGTCGTGCGGCCCAGGTGGCATACATCCGTCGACGTACGGAGACATGCGGGTCGACGCGGAGGACATGACACATGCGGATGCGGATTCTTTGTGGGCTGGGTGCGGCTGCCTTGGTGGCCCTGGCCTCTCCGGCTGCGACTGCCACGGCGGCACCGGTCGTGGACGCGGCCCCGGCCGTGGCGCCCGAGGCCGATCTCGCCTATCACGGGCACCTGTCGATGACCGGCGGACGCGTGGACCTGCGGATGACCCCGCAGAACCACGGCCCCTCCGGCATCGCGGAGGCGACCGTGCGGCTGCGGTGGTCGGTGCCGCTCGCGGACGAGCAGGGGCTGCCGGCCGGGTGCGCGCGGACGGAGGTGCGCACGGTGATGTGCCGCACTGGGGCGCTGCCCGCGGACGGGTGGGGGGAGGCGATCACCATGGCCGTACGGCTGAGGGGGGCGCCCTCGGAGGTGACGTTGGGCATCGACACGGTGTGGGGCGGCGGCGCGGTGGACCGCAACCACCACAACGACCGGCAGGAGGTGCTGGTGCTGGACACCGGGGACACGTATGTCTTCTAGGGGCGGCGTGGGGTGTTGGGTGCGGGTGAGTTTCGGCTGAGCGCGCAGTTCCCCGCGCCCCTTGAGGGCCCGGCCGCGCCCTCAGTGCGTGCTCTGGGCGTACGCCGTCGGAGGTACCCCCACCGTCGCTGTGAAGTCGCGGATCAGGTGGGCCTGGTCCGCGTAGCCGAGGTCTGCCGCGAGGGTGGCCCAGTCGGTGGACGGGGTGGACTCGGCGTGCTCCAGGGCCTCGTGGATTCGGTAGCGGAGGATGATCCACTTGGGGCCCACGCCGACGTAGGTGGAGAAGAGGCGCTGCATCGCTCGTACCGTCATGCCCTGGGCGTGGGCGAAGTCGGCGACGCGGCGGATCGTGCGGTCGGTCCGGATGGTGTCGACCAGGGCCATCGCCAGGTCGGCGCGGGGGTCGGGGGCCGGGGCGAGGCCCAGGAGGAACGTGTCGAGCGCGGACACGCGGGCCGTTTCGTCGGGCGGGGTGAGTACGGCGTCGAGGTCGTCCCGGGCGGCGGGGAGGACCTCCGCCAGGGGCAGGCGCCTGCCCGTCCAGTCGGACACCGGGTGCCGCGGTGCGAAGGGGTGGAAGGCGCCCGGCCGGAACTTGATGCCGCACACCCGGCCCCGCCCCTCCAGCTTCTGTGTGAAGAGCCCGAGCTGGATGCCCGCGAACTCCACGAAGGGGTCCTGGCCCTCGAGCTGCTGGAAGACGACGTGGACCGCGGGGTGCGGGACCACATGGGAGACGTACGGCTCGGGGAGGTCCCAGTCGATCAGCCAGTAGTACTCCACGTGGCGGCGGAGGGGCTCGGCGGGTTCGGGGCGGCGGAAGTCCACATGTGCGAGGAACTCCGCGGCGTCGACGATGCCTCTCGTGTCGCGGTCGGTGTCGCGGCTGGTGTCGCGGCTGGTGTCATGGTTTGCGTCACGGCGTGGAGCGGCCATATCGGGATGGTAGGACGGGGCACTGACAGCGGCGCGGGGCGTGTGCGCGCGGGGATGCCCGGGCCCGGGGTCCGGGCACGTCCGGGCACCGGGATGCCCGGGTGCCCGGGGTGGCGGAGGCTGGGAATAGCGCGGCGGGGTCCATCGTTGGCGGGTATAGTTGAAGAGTAAACAACCTGCGGAGGATGAGGCAGCCATGCAGTTCGGGATCTTCACCGTCGGCGACGTCACGCCGGACCCCACCACGGGTCGCGCGCCGTCCGAGCACGAGCGGATCAAGGCCATGGTCGCCATCGCGCAGAAGGCCGAGGAGGTCGGGCTCGACGTCTTCGCGACCGGCGAGCACCACAACCCGCCGTTCGTGCCGTCGTCGCCGACCACCATGCTCGGCTGGATCGCCGCGCGCACCGAGAACCTCGTCCTCTCCACCTCCACCACCCTCATCACCACCAACGACCCGGTGAAGATCGCCGAGGACTTCGCGATGCTCCAGCATCTGGCGGACGGGCGCGTGGACCTGATGATGGGGCGCGGCAACACCGGGCCCGTCTACCCCTGGTTCGGGAAGGACATCAGGCAGGGCATCAACCTCGCCGTCGAGAACTACGCCCTGCTGTACCGGCTGTGGCGCGAGGAAGTCGTCGACTGGGAGGGCAAGTTCCGTACGCCGCTGCAGTCGTTCACCTCGACGCCCCGGCCGCTGGACGGCGTGCCGCCGTTCGTCTGGCACGGCTCGATCCGCTCGCCCGAGATCGCCGAGCAGGCCGCGTACTACGGCGACGGGTTCTTCCACAACAACATCTTCTGGCCGGCCGACCACACCAAGCGGATGGTCGAGCTGTACCGGTCGCGGTACGCGCACTACGGGCACGGCACGGCGGAGCAGGCGATCGTCGGGCTCGGCGGCCAGGTGTTCATGCGCAGGAACTCGCAGGACGCGGTCCGGGAGTTCCGGCCGTACTTCGACAACGCGCCGGTGTACGGGCACGGGCCGTCCCTGGAGGACTTCACCCAGCAGACCCCGCTGACGGTCGGCTCTCCGGAGCAGGTCGTCGAGAAGACGCTGGGCTTCCGGGAGTACGCAGGTGACTACCAGCGTCAGTTGTTCCTCGTGGACCATGCCGGGCTGCCGCTGAAGTCCGTGCTGGAGCAGATCGACATGCTGGGCGAGGAGGTCGTGCCCGTGCTGCGCGAGGAGTTCGCGAAGCGGCGTCCGGCCGGGGTGCCGGAGGCGCCGACGCATGCGTCGCGTGTCGCCGCGTCGGCCGCGGCCGACGCCGGCAAGGAGGTGACCTCGTCATGAAGCTCGTCGTCGTCTCCGCGGGGCTGAGTGTTCCGTCGTCCACGCGGCTGCTGGGCGACCGGCTGGCCAACGCGACTGCCGAGCGCACCTCGGCCGACGTCCAGGTGGTGGAGCTGCGTGACCTCGCGGTCGAGATCGCGCACAACTTCACCAACGGTTTTCCCGGGCCCGCGCTGGGTGCCGCCCTGGAGGCGGTCGCGTCGGCGGACGGGCTGATCGTCGTCACGCCGGTGTTCTCCGCCTCGTACAGCGGTCTGTTCAAGTCCTTCTTCGACGTGCTGGACCCGGACGCGCTGGCCGGGAAGCCGGTGCTGGTCGCTGCGACCGGGGGGTCGGCCCGTCATTCGCTGGTCCTGGAGCATGCGTTGCGGCCGCTGTTCGCGTATCTGCGGGCCGTGGTCGTGCCCACCGGGGTGTACGCGGCTTCGGAGGACTGGGGGGCCGAGGGGCTCGTTGAGCGGATCGGGCGGGCCGCGGGGGAGTTGGCGGGGCTGATGAACGGCCTGGCGGCCGGGCGGTCCGGGGCGGTTCCGGTTTCGTTGCCGACGCATGGCGGGGCGGAGCTCGTGCGGGGTGGTGGGTTCGAGGTTGTTCCGTTCGAGCAGCAGCTTGCCGCGTTGAGGAGCGAGTAGGGCTCGCGTTGTTGCCGCACCGGCCGGCCGGGGGTGCTGGGGGCGTCCTCCGGTCGGCCGGGCGGGTTTTTGGGGTACCCCGGGATTTCTTCGGGGTCGGCCGGTTGTGTTTTGGCTGCGGGGCGGTGGGGGCTTGTCGCGCAGTTCCCCGCGCCTCTGACGGGGCGCGGCCCCGCTCTTCACGGGACGCGTGCCCCTCGGCCGGAGCCGCAGATATCACGACTCCCCTACGAGCCGCCCGCCGTGCGAAAGCGGGCGGCTCGTTGCACCGGGCCGGGAAGCCGGGCGGGCCGGTGCGGGAGCCGGGCGGTCCTGGGGGGCTGGGAACCCATGTGGGCCGCCCGGCGTACTGGGTGTGACGCCCTCGGAGCCCCGGGCGTCACGGTCCTGTGGGTCTTGTGGTGTTGATGGTGGGGGTTCGGGTGGTCGTCGTGCGGCGGAAGCGGTGGGTCTGGCGGCGGGCCCAACCCGCGGCGCGGACCCGGCCGCGGGTCCAGGTGCGGCGGACGCGGGTGGCCCTGAGCTCCGTGAACAGGGCCTCGTAGCGTTCGACGATCGGGTCGGCGTCGTAGCGGTGGGAACTTCGTAGCGCCGCCTCGCCCATTGCCTGCCGTAGCGGGTCGTCCGTGATCAGGTCGAGCATCGCCTCGGCCAGGGAGCGGGCGTCGCCCACGGGGACGAGGCGGCCGTCGACGCCGTCCGTGATGATCTCGGCGGGGCCCAGCGGGCAGTCCGTGCTGATCACCGGCACCCCGCAGCGCATCGCCTCGACCAGGGTCATCCCGAACGACTCCGCGTCCGAGGCCGAGACCACCATCGCCGATCTGGCGAACTCCGCCTCGATCGGCGTACGCGGACCCATCAGGCGGGCGTGCCCGGCCAGGCCCAGGCCGTCGATCAGGTGCTGGAGATGCTCCCGCTCGGGGCCGCCGCCGAAGATCCGCAGCTGCCAGTCGGGTTCCTTCGAGGCGACCGCGGAGAAGGCCTCGATCAGCAGGTCGAAGCGTTTGCCGCGGACCAGACGGCCGGCCGCGGTGATCACCTTCGTGGTCCCGTCCCGGGTGAGGCCCTGCGGCGCGGGCACCATGTTCGGCACCGCGGCGACCCGGACGCCCGGCAGCGGCATCCGCCGCCGGTACACCTCGGCGTCCGCCTCCGTCGTCGTCACCACCGCGTCCAGCGAGCGGTAGGCGCGGGCCAGAACACCCCGCAGCCGCTTGCTGTGCGAGTCGTGCCGCAGATGCTCCTGGGCGATCCGCAGCGCCCGGCGCTGGGCGAACCGGGCCACGTACACGTTGATGCCGGGCCGGGTGCCGATCACCACGTCCGCGTCGCAGGCCGCCAGATAGTCGCCGGCGCGCAGGTCGGTGAGCCGGGTGTACTGCTCGTAGCGCCTGTCGGAGGCGGGGAAGTCGACGGCCGGCCGGCCGTAGGACGGGTCGGTGAGGTCCTGGCTGCCGTCCCGTTCGTCCACCAGCGGGACCACCGTGATCCGCGGGTCGACGGTGAACCTCGGCTCGTCCCGGTGCCGCCTCATCGACACGATCTCCACGTCGTGCCGCCCGGCGAGCGCCGTCGCGAGGTTGAGCGTGGTGCGGACGGTCCCCCCGATGGCGTACGCGTTGTGCAGAAGGAACACGATCCTCATGCGTTCGGTGGTCTCCCTACGTTTCATGCGGTGCGCTGCCTCCCCGTTGCGGCGCTCGCCCCCGGCATCGGGGACACAGTGGCTGGGCGAGGTAAGCCACTGGTCCCGGCAGGGTGAGAGCCGGGTAAGAGGCCCGGCCGTACCCCTCTCCAGCAGGTAGTACGTTCCGCAGGGCTTGGCAGACTGGTCCCGTGCCCCAGAATCTGCTGCTCGCCGAGGACGACCGTGCGATCCGCCATGCCCTGGAGCGGGCCCTGACCCTGGAGGGATACGCGGTCACGGCGGTCGCCGACGGCGTCGAGGCGCTCGCGCAGGCCCACCGCACCCCACCCGACGTGCTCGTTCTCGATGTGATGATGCCGGGCATCGACGGCCTCCAGGTCTGTCGCGTCCTGCGTGCAGAGGGCAACCGCACCCCCATCCTGATGCTCACCGCACTCGTCGAGACCGCGGACCGCATCGCCGGTCTGGACGCCGGCGCCGACGACTACGTGGTAAAGCCGTTCGACGTCGAGGAGGTCTTCGCCCGGCTCCGGGCCCTGCTCCGGCGTACGGGCGCCCCCGTCGACGTACCCAGTGAACCGCCGCGCATGCCCGACGGCCAGATCGCCGCAGCGGGTCTGCGCATCGATCCGCAGGCCCGTCGCGTGTGGCGGGGCCCGCACGAGGTCGAGCTCACCCGCACCGAGTTCGACCTGCTCGAACTGCTCGTCCGCAACGCGGGCATCGTCCTCGACCACACGACCATCTACGACCGCATCTGGGGCTACGACTTCGGGCCCGGCTCCAAGAACCTCGCCGTGTACGTCGGTTATCTGCGGCGCAAGCTCGACGAGCCGGGCGCGCCCTCCCTGATCCACACGGTGCGCGGTGTGGGGTACGTGCTGAGGGAGGACTGAGTGCGGTCCGGCGCGCGCCTGAGGCGGTGGGTGGCCCGGGCCCGGCTGACCTCGCTGCGCACCACCTTCACGGTGTCGTTCGCGGCGGTGGCGGCCGCCGTCACCGTCCTCGTCGGGTTCCTGTCGTACGACGCCGCCGCCCGGCTCGTACGCGTCGACCAGCAGACCGTGTTCGAGGGTGTCGTGCAGGACCTGCTCGACGAGGTGCGCCACAGCGCGCTGACCCCGGCCGACTTCGCCACCGCGGACGCCGACGGCGGCCCGCGCGACGAACTGATCAGGCCGAGCGGCACGGTCGTGCAGGTCCTCGGACCGGACGCGTCGGTCGTCGACCGGGGCCATCCGCCGCTGCCCGTCGGCGCCGACGACAAGCGGACCGCGGCCGCGCGGCAGGCCGGTCAACTGGTGGAACACCGTGACGTCGACGTCGGCGACGGTATGTACCGGGTGGCCACCGTCTCGCTCGGCGACGGGCTGGGCGCGGTGCAGATCGCGCAGGAGTTCAGCGACACCGAGGACCTGCTGCGCGAACTCCAGCAGCGGACCGTGCTGCTGGTGGGCGCCGTCGTGATCGCCGCCGGTCTCTTCGGCTGGTGGCTGGCCCGGCGCATCACCTCGCGGCTCGTCCGGCTCGCCGGTGCCGCGGAGGACGTGGCGCGCACCGGTCGGCTCGGCATCCAGGTGCCGGTCGCCGGGTACGACGAGGTGGCGCGGCTCGGCCGCTCCTTCGACCGCATGCTGGGCCG
The DNA here is from genome assembly GCF_027270795.1 of Streptomyces sp. ActVer. Taxonomy (NCBI): domain Bacteria; kingdom Bacillati; phylum Actinomycetota; class Actinomycetes; order Kitasatosporales; family Streptomycetaceae; genus Streptomyces; species Streptomyces sp. ActVer. Next base: position 10,345 of record NZ_JAPWHT010000206.1, on the reverse strand, counting down.
CCTCGCCCAGTCCGAGGAGGACCAGCGGCGCCTCGTCCAGGACGCGGGCCATGAACTCCGTACGCCCCTGACCTCGTTGCGCACCAACATCTCGATGCTCCGCCGGATCGACGAACTGCCGCCCGCCGCCCGTGGGGAACTGGTCGCCGACCTCGCCCAGGAGTCCCGCGAACTCACCGACCTGGTCAACGAGTTGGTCGACCTCGCGGCCGGCCAGTCGGACCGGGAGCCGCTCCAGCGGGTGGCCGTCGCCGACATCGCCGAGGACGTGGCGGTGGCGGCGAGGCGGCGGACGGGCCGGGCCGTCACCGTGCGGGTGTCCGGCGACACGGTGGTCGACGGCCGGCCCGGCGCGCTGCAGCGGGCGCTGTCCAACCTCGTGGACAACGCGGCGAAGTTCGACCGGGGCGGGGGCGAGCCGATCGACATCGTGGTCACGGGAGTCGGAACGCCTGGAGCGAGCGCCGGTGCCGACGTGGGCGCCGCCGTCCGCGTCGAGGTTCTCGACCGTGGGCCCGGTATCGCGGAGGAGGACCTCGACCGGGTCTTCGACCGCTTCTACCGCGCGCCGGACGCCCGGAGCCTGCCCGGCTCCGGGCCCGGACTGTCCATCGTCCGCGAGGTGGCGGCCGCCCACGGCGGAGACCCGTTCGCCCGGCGCCGGGAGGGCGGGGGGTCCGCGATCGGGTTCACGGTGGGCCGGGGCGGGGGCGGCGAGGACTGAGACGTCCGCGTACGCCTCCGGACCACTGCCGGCCCCGAGCACTCCTCCGCGAGCCCCTCCTGGCGCCCGGCCGAGCGTTCCTCCGAAAGCCCCCTACCAGCCCTCCTGCAACTCGTCGTCCTCGCCCGCCTCCAGGAGGGTCGCCGCCGCGCCGACTACCCGCGGGTCCGGCTTTCCGACCACCTCGTCGTCCTTGCCCGTGTAGTCGAAGCGGGCCAGCACACTGCGCATGGCCTCCACGCGGGCCCGCTTCTTGTCGTTGCTCTTCACCACGGTCCACGGGGCCTGCTCGGTGTCCGTCTCGCGGAACATGGCGACCTTGGCGGCGGTGTAGTCGTCCCAGAGGTCCAGGGACGCGACGTCCATGGGGCTGAGCTTCCACCAGGAGGCCTGAGAGGGTGTCCCAGCCTCCTGTCGGCCGGGGCGAATCTAATCCTGTCGGCACGGCGAGGAGCAGCGGCACCTGGGAATGCCTAACCGTCAGTCCCCCGTACCTTCATTGTCCTTGGCGCTCTGGAGCATGTGGAGGACTTGGGCGTGCAGGGAGCGGTGCTCGTGCTCGGCGAGGGCCTTCAGCCAAGCGTGAAGTTCATCGGGGAGCCTCAGCGTGATCTGTTTCATTCCGCCACGGTACCCGCTCTGTGATGGTATTTTGATGGCATGTCACGGTTTCGAATGTACCCGACGAGTGCGCAGGAGTCCCAGCTCCTGGATCACTGCGCGCATGCCCGGTACGTGTGGAACTTGGCCGTCCAGCAGCACGCGCACTGGGCCAGGGGCAAGAAGTCGGCGCCCGGTTTCGCCGAGCAGTGCCGCCAGCTCACCGAGGCCCGGCGGGAGAACGAGTGGCTGCGCGCCGGAAACGCCGACGTGCAGCAGCAGGCCCTCCAGGACTTCGCGAGGGCCAAGCAGGCCCGCTTCGCCTCCGGCTTCGGTGAGCCGACCTGGCGGAAGAAGTACCGGCACGAAGGATTCCGGGTGATCGGAACCGACCGCGTAACGGCTTTTGAGGAGGACGGGACGCCCCTGCTCAACAGCAAGGGCAAGCAGGTGATGAGTCGCAGTGTCGTGGTGCAGAAGCTCAACCGGCGCTGGGCGCAGGCCAAGGTGCCCGGCTGCGGTTGGGTGCGGTTCCGTCTCACGCGCCCCGAGCTGCCCGAGGCGAAGACGTTCCGGGTCACCTTCCGCAACGGGCAGTGGCACATTGCCTTCGCCGTCGTCCCCGAACCCATCGGAGCGCCCTGTACGGGCGAGGTCATCGGCGTCGACCGGGGTGTGAAGATCACCGCCGCGCTGTCAGACGGTCGCACTCTGAACTGCCCGCAGCTCACTGTCAGGGAACGCGCCCAGATCCGCAAGCACCAGCGCCGAGCCTCCCGCGCCCCCAAAGGAAGCCCGGAGAAGACGGCCGAGTACGCCAAGGTTTCCCGGCTCAAGGCCCGCGAGGTGAACCGGCGCAAGGATTGGTGCGAGAAGACCTCGACCATGCTCGCCCGGACTTGTGACGTGATCCGGTTCGAGAAGCTGAACATCAAGAACATGACGGCCTCCGCCAAGGGCACCGCAGAGCAGCCCGGATGGAACGTCCGGCAGAAGGCCGGACTGAACCGGGCCGTCCTCGCCCAGGGATGGGGCCTGCTGAGGCAGCGCACCGAGCACAAAGCCCCCGGCCGGGTCGAGGACGTCCCGGCCCCGTACACGTCCCTGCGATGCAGCGCCTGCGGATGGATCGAGAAGAACTCGCGCAAGAGCCAAGCCGAGTTCGTCTGCGTATCCTGCGGGTTCGCGTGCAACGCGGACACCAATGCAGCAGTCAACGTCGCGGCAGGGCATGCCGGAGGGGTGACACCACGCCAGCGGTCGAGTGCCCGTGAACCTCAGCCCGCCTGGGCTGGAATCCCCCTTGTTCACGAGGAGGAGGATGTCAATGCCGTACGGGGTCGACCTGCTGGCCTGCTGGATCGTGAAGCGCGCACGCTGCTCGCCCCGCGACACCGAGAATCAGATCTTCATCAGGTCCACGCTGTCGTCGACGCACATCCGCTCGAAGGCTGCCGTTGAGCCACCGGTATGCGTCGTCTGTACAAGAGACCCATCACCTGCTCCACGTCCGCCCGCCTGCCGCGGAGCGGCTGTAGACGCATCAGCCCAGGACCCGTCGAAGAGTACGATGCCGCCGGAGATCGTCTTCGCCACCTCGGTGGACAGGAACGCGCCGACGACGTTCAGTACGCCGCTGATCAGAACCGCCGTTCTGGGCCGCAGCGCGCCGGTGGCGATGGAGGTCGCCATCGCGTTCGCCGTGTCGTGGAAGCCGTTGGTGAAGTCGAAGGCGAGGGCCGTGACGATGACGACGGCCACAAGGAACGTGATGTGGTCCATGCCGTCGATGCAAGCAAGTCGAGGCGTACGGGCGGCGAAGCGGAGGCAAAGGGTACGCATGCGTGTGGTCATGCACCCCACAAGTCCGCTGTTCCGGGCGGTGCGGAGCCCGGAACCGCCTCCAGGACCGGGGTTTGCCTTCGGCCGGAACGGGTTTTCCCTCCCGGACAGGTGTCGCTGAGTACACCCCCCGATACGGGTTCTGCGCCCAATGTGCCCGCTCCGCCTTCTCCGTAGCGTCTTTCGCGGGGCACAGGAAGTGCCCGGACAGCGGGGCACGGACGGTGCCCGACGGAGGCTGATGACGATGTTTCGCCGAACCGATCGACGCAACCACGAGCACGGCACGGGCCCCGCCGCCGAGGCGCTGCGGCTGGTGAAGGTCACCAAGACCTACGGGGGCGAGGAGAACGCGGTGACCGCCCTCGACGGGGTGACGCTCGCCCTGCCGCGCGGCACGTTCACCGCGGTGATGGGGCCCTCGGGCTCCGGCAAGTCCACGCTGCTGCAGTGCGCGGCCGGTCTCGACCGGCCCGACAGCGGCATCGCCGTGGTCGACGGCGCCGAGATGACCGGTGGCACCGAGGCCGAGTTGACGAAGTTCCGGCGCAACCGGATCGGCTTCGTCTTCCAGCAGTACAACCTGCTGGACACCCTCACCGTCGCCCAGAACACGATCCTGCCGCTCAAGCTCGCCCGCCGCCGCGTCAACCGGGCCCGGGTGGAGGAGATCCTCACCGCCGTCGGCCTCGGCGACCGCCTCGGCCACCGGCCCGACCAGCTCTCCGGCGGCCAGCGCCAGCGCGTCGCCATCGCCCGAGCCCTGGTCACCGAGCCGAGCGTGATCTTCGCCGACGAACCGACCGGCGCCCTCGACACCCGCAGCGCGCGGGACGTCCTGCGGCTCCTCCAGGAGGCGGTACGGGTCCACGGCCATACGGTCGTCATGGTGACCCACGACCCGGTGGCGGCCTCGTACGCCGACTCGGTGCTGTTCCTCGCGGACGGCAGGCTCGCCGGTGAGATGTACCGGCCGACCGCGGACGCGGTGGCCGAGCGCCTCGCGCACCTCGGCGACGACGTGATGGCGGGGGTGTGACCGTCATGTTCGCTCTGGCCCTGCGCTCCATCCGCCGACGCCCCGGTCGTTTCGGCGCGACGCTGCTGTCCGCCTTCCTGGGCGCGGCGATCATCATGACCTTCAACTCGATGCACGACACGGCGGGCGCCAAGGGCGTCGACTCCACCAGCGCGGAGAGCCTCTCCACCGCGGCGGGCGTCGTCGGCGGCTACGGCACCCTGCTGGTGTTCTTCGCCGTCGCCTCGACCCTGACGGTGAACGTCCGTCAACGCTCCGCCGAGATCGAGCTGTTGCGCTGCTCCGGTGCGACCCCCGCACAGATCAAGCGGATGGTCGTGGGGGAGTCGGTGGCTGTCTCCCTGGTGGGCGCGCTGCTGGCGATCGGTCCCGCGATGCTCGGCGGCCGGCTGCTGCTCGACCTCTTCCAGGACAGCGGGCAGGTCGCCGAGTCCGTCGACTACACCTTCGGGTCCGTCGCGCTGCTCTCGGGCATCGACATCACGGTCCTCGCGGCGGCGGGCGCGGCGTTCCTCGCGGTGCGCCGGGCCACCCGGAAGACCGGGCCCCGGGGCAGGGGACGGACGTTCTTCGTCCGCGCCGCCCTGGTCCTCGGCGGCCTGTCGGTCTGCTCCACCTTCGCGTTCTCCTCGACCGCAGCCGCGCTGATGGCACCGGCCGCGTACGGCGCGATCCTGCTCGCGGTCGGCTTCGCGCTGCTCTCGCCGAAGCTGCTGAGGGCCCTGCTCGACCGGCTTCCGCCGACGGGCCCGAGCGGCTACCTCGCCGTACGCACGATGCGGGAGCGTGCCGCGCAGCTGTCCGGGGTCCTCATGCCGCTGATCCTCTTCACCGGCATGGCGACGGCGACCCTCTACATGCAGGCCGTCGAGAACGACGCCATCGACGCCTCCGGGGTCCCGAAGTCCATCGACGCCAAGAACCTCGAAACCCTGAACCTCGTGGTCGTCGGCATCATCGTGGTCTTCTCCTGCATCATGCTGATCAACTCGCTGTACGCGGCGACGACCTACCGGCGCCGGGAGTTCGGCCAGCAGCGGCTGGCGGGGGCGACCCCGGGTCAGGTCCTCGGGATGATCGGCATCGAGTCCCTCGTCCTCACGGTGACGGGTGTCTTCTTCGGCACGGCGGCCGGGCTCGCCGGGATCATCCCCTTCACGATGGTCCGCACGGACTCCGTCCTCCCGGACGAAGGCCTGGGGATCTGGTTCGGGATCGTGGGGGTCGCGGGGGCGGCGGTGTTCGTGACCAGCCTGGTGACGGCCCGGCGGGCGCTCCGGACACCGGCGGTCGGAGCGGTTTCGCTGGCCGCGTGACGCTCCGCCGGGTGGGCGGTTCTTCGGGTGCGGGTGGGTGGGGGCTGATCGCGCAGTTCCCCGCGCCCCCTGAAGACAAAGGCCAGGGCTACCGCCCCGGCCTTTGTCTTCAGGGGGCGGTAGCCCTGGTTTTTTGCTTTCAGGGGGCGGTAGCCCTTGCATTTAAGGGGCGCGGGGAACTGCGCGACCAGCCCCCACCGGCCCGCACCCGAAGAACCACATGCCCACCGGAGACGTTCAGGCCCCCGCGCTCCACCGTCCCAGCACCGGCTCCGTCACCGTGCGCGCCGCAAAGCACAGTGTCTGGCCGTGCTGTGCGAACAGCGCGTCGCGGGAGTCGAAGTGACCGAGGTCCGTCTGGACCTGGGCCGACAGATCGCAGTCCCCACCCGTGGCGCCGCAGGCAGTCGCACCGCCCCAGTCGACCGTCGTACGGGCCACCGCGTCGAAGAGGGTCTCACCGCCCCGGTTGGTGAACCCGCCGTCGCCGCCGGCGTTCCCGAACAGCTCGCCGATCGGCACCCACGCGCCCTCCAGCCGGAACTCCGGCCAGGCCAGCAGCACCTGCTCGGGCACCAGCGGCTTCAGCCGGGGGAACCTCGGATACCAGAAGACGCCGTCGACGAGCAGGCCCCGTACCCGCGTGCGGATGCCCACGGCACGGGCGACCGCCTCAAGGACCGCCATCCGCTGACTGCACGAACCGCGCCCCAGCCGCAGTGTCGTCGAGACCCGCCGCCGGTCCTCCACGGAGTACACCGGCCGGATCTCCCGCGCGACGATCCCGTGCGCCACGCGCAGCGTCTCGGATGCGGAGGCCCGCCCCCGGACCCGGTTCACCAGGGCCGTGACCGCCGGATCCGCCCAGTCCAGGATCTCGGTGGCCCGCGTCGAACCCCGTACCTCCGGTGGCCGGGCCACCCGCCGTACGCCCGACCGTGCAGCGCGTCCGGCGCTCCGGTACGGCATCAGCAACCGGCTGGTCATGGTCGCCCACCCCCGCATCTCTCCACGACTTCCGCCATCATCACACGCCCCCTCCGGCCGGTCCGGGGCGATGGCACACGGCCGTGCGACCGCCCCGCACCCGCCCGCGGCACCGGGGTCGGCGCGCGAAGTGCGAAATGCCGTACGTATCTTGGAGATTGGACCTTGATCGGTGAATCTTGAACCTTATGTTTGTGCGTGTCCGTACACGCCTTGGATGAGAAGACGGTGCCCATGACCGACCACGAGAGCTCGACCGGCCCGGCGGCGAGGCAGAGAATCGACACCTCCGTGCCGCACTCGGCGCGGATCTGGAACTACTGGCTGGGTGGCAAGGACAACTACCCCGTGGACGAGGAGGCCGGCGACGCGTACACCGCTGTCTTCCCCGGCATCGTGACCATCGCCCGCAGCAGCCGCGCCTTCCTCGGCCGCAGCATCCGTCATCTGGTGGAGGAGGCGGGCGTCCGGCAGTTCCTGGACGTCGGTACGGGCCTGCCGACCGTCGACAACACCCACGAGGTCGCCCAGCGCCTCGCGCCGGAGTCCAGGATCGTCTACGTCGACAACGACCCGCTGGTCCTCGCCCACGCGCGCGTCCTGCTCACCTCCTCGAAGGAGGGGGCCACCGACTACGTGGACTCCAGCCTCTACGAGCCGGACCTCATCCTGGCGGAGGCCGCCCGGACCCTGGACCTCTCCCGCCCGACCGCCCTGATCCTCAGCGGCATCCTCGGCCACGTCGGCGACTACGACCAGGCCCGCACCCTCGTACGGGCCCTCGTGGACGGCCTCCCGTCGGGCAGCTACCTGTGCATCAACGACGGCTCCCGCGGCACGGACCCGGCGTACGAGGCGGCCCAGGACGGCTACAACGAGACCGGCGCGGTCCCGTACTTCCTGCGTCCCGTCTCCCAGATCGAGGCGTTCTTCGAGGGCCTCGAACTCGTCGAGCCCGGGGTCGTCTCGGTCCCGCTCTGGCACCCGGAGAAGTCGGACACGGCCCCGACGCCGATCGGCCAGCACGGGGGCCTGGGCCGCAAGCCCTGACGATTGCACGGACACTCAATCACCCAGGCGGCCGCCTCCCACGGGAAGCGGCCGCCTGGCTGCGTACAGGGCGCGCGTATCGGGACGCGGGGGCGTTACGACTTCACTCCGGCCACCTCCGTGACCTCGGCCTGACCGCTGTCGCCCGTGTCCCCGGCCGGCGACACGGCCTGCGCGGCCGTCCGCTGCCGCGGGAGGAAGGCGGCGAGAACCAGCGCCAGGAGCGCCGCACCCGCACCGATCGCCATGACCACCTTGAAGCCGTTCTCGGACGGCAGCGCGAACGAGTCGAAGTCCGTGGTCATCTGCGCCAGTACGACACCGGCGACGGCGCTCGCGAACGACGTACCGATGGACCGCATCAGGGTGTTGAGGCTGTTGGCGGCGGCCGTCTCGGAGGCGGGCACCGCGCCCATGATCAGCGCGGGCATCGCGCCGTAGGCGAAGCCGACACCGGCGCCGATGACGCAGGAGACCAGGATGAGGTGCCAGACCTCGGACATCAGCAGGATGTTCAGGCCGTAGCCGGCGGCGACGATGACGGCACCCGTCATCAGGGTGATCTTCGGGCCCTTGGTCCTGGTGATCGCGGCGGAGACCGGCGCCATCGCCATCATCACCAGACCCTGCGGGGCCAGCACCAGGCCGACGGTCATCATGGACTTGCCGAGGCCGTAGCCGGTCTGCTCGGGCAGTTGGAGCAGCTGCGGCAGCACCAGCGACATCGCGAACATCGAGAAACCGAACGCGATCGAGGCGAGGTTGGTGAACAGCACCTGCCGATGCCTCTCAACGCCGCCTCCGCCCCTCTCCTCGACCTCGCCCGAGAGGTTCGCCCGCGAACAGGGCCGCGGAGAGCTGCCCGACACCGCCGTCGGCGGCGCCGGCGACGCCAACTTCGTCGCCGCGCTCGGTCTGCCGGTGCTCTGCGGCATGGGCGCGGTCGGGCACGGCGCCCACGCCCAGGGCGAGTTCATCTACCCGGACACGGTGCCGGCCCAGACGGTCCTGGTCGCGGGCCTGCTCATCCGCCTGACACAGCCACTGCGCGGCTGAACCCGGCAACGACCCACACCTGTGGGCGGGGGCCTCGGTGCCCTCGCCCGGACTCATGTGCCTTCAAGGGGCCCGTCACCCTGACGGCCCCTCCCGGAACATGACGAGGGCGGAGCCCGAAAGCTCCGCCCGATTCGCAGATAACCCAGTTCAGGTCAGGGCCACACCAGGCAGTACGGCTGGTGCCCCGCCTCGTGCAACCGGTGGCTGAAGTCCTGCCACTCGTGCAGCGATTGGGGGCGGGAGGGCGTTGACCTGGGGCTTCTCGGTGGGATGTGCGTTGACCTGGGAAAACTCCTCTCGGTAGTTCTCACGGGTCAACGCCGTTTCCCAGGCTCATGTGCCCTGGATGTGCCCCGGCCGCCTACAAGGCGAGCGGCTTGGAGAGCAGGATCGGCGTCTGACGCAGACCCTCCAGTACCAAGTGGGGAATCACTTCGAGCGTGGCGTCCAGGGCGTACTCCAGGGCTGCGGCGTCGGGGGATTTGTCGATGTCCAAGGCGTCGGTCCATTGGCGGGGCTGGTAGCGGGCCAGCATGGAGAAGCTGTAGAGGAGCAGCCACCAGGACATCAGCGGTGTCGGTGGTGCTGTGCTGGGTTCGAACGCCGGCCGCAGGTGGCGGTCCTCGTTGAAGCGGTAGACAGGGGCCCGGGCGTCGAAGAGCTCCGCGATCTCTCCTGTCTGCATGCCCCTTTTCGGGGCCAGCCAGCAGAGCTCGACGGAGAAGCGGCGGGCGCGCGCCTCTCTGAATGCCTCCTCCTCGCCACCCCACGGCTCTGAGCCCTCCAGGCCCGGGTACTTGGTAATAAAGTCCTGCAGCCACGCTTTGCGGTTTGGCCGTGAGGGCATTTCCTCGTTCACCCAGGCAGTCGCGCAAAGGAATTCAGCGGACTCAGCGATATGGTCGGCCGACCAGACGTCTGTGGCTTCGGTAGATGTGCGGCGGTCCGCCATGAGCTCGACCGCAAGGATGTCGTTCGTTCCTTCGAGGGGGATCTCCGCGAGCTCAGGGAGCGAGTTCCACAAGGCCCCGAGAGTGATGGCGTCCGTCGTGCGCTCGGATCCTGTGGCGTCGGACACCGCCTGGAAGGCCCCACGCCCTCGGGCCGGACGGCGATGTCAGGAACGCCGCGCTTCATGTCTGGGATCTTCAGGCCGTGCTTGTCGAAGGTCCATGTTCCTTCTGCATGGGCAGCCGTTATTGCCAGCCCGGCCTGGACGAGGCCGTAGTACAGGTTGATGGGGCGAGTGGCGGGTGAGACGACCTCCGCCGCCTTCATCTGTTCCTCGAACTGTTGCAGTGCGGCGGAGAAGGTTTTCCTTCTGGCGGCTGAATCCTGGAGCTTGGTTTTCTCAGTCAGGCTTGTGCGGCAGTGTCGCAGCCCGAGGCGAATCGCTGTTGTCCCGTCCATGTGCTCCCGCTTTCTTCTCTGCGGGACAGTGTGCCTGGCTGTGGGTGCGGACGTGAGGGCAAGACGGAATTGGGATAGATGATCAATTCCAAGTGATGCCTGCAGGGGGTGTGGGGTGGGCGGCGGCCGAAGCCACCGCGAGACGGTCAGGCGGCGGGCTGCCGGCCCTGGTTGTCGAGGTGGCAGCGGGCGGTCAGGCGTCAGGGTCGACTTCGGGGTGCGTGAACCGCATGGGCTTGCTCAGCGACCGGGCGTAGGCGATTTCGGCTCGGGTGCTGTCTCCGATGTAGTCGCCGACTACGAGCACCTCATCAGCGA
>NZ_JAPWHT010000205.1:0-17301 GCF_027270795.1 Streptomyces sp. ActVer | reverse complement strand
ACCCGTTCGCGCCGCCGGCCGCCTCGGCCCCGCCGAACCCCTTCGGGCCTCCCGCCGGGGCGCCCCACCCTTACGCGCCTCCGGCCGGGCCCCACCTCCACCCCACTCCCGGCTCCTCCGTCCCGCCGCCTCCCATCGCGCCCGAGGGCCCTGGGCAGATGCCGTACGGATACGGCTACCCGGGATACCCCACCTACGGCGGCCCCGGCGGAGGGCCCGGCTACGGCTGGCCGGGGATGCCCATGGCGCCCAGCAACGGCCTGGGTACGGCCGGGCTCGTGCTCGGCATCATCGCGGCCGTCGGCTTCTGCCTGTGGCCGGTCGCCCTTGCCTGCGGGATCCTCGCGGTGATCTTCGGTGCGATCGGGCGCGGGAAGGCTCGCCGGGGCGAGGCCACGAATCCTGGCCAGGCACTGGCCGGCATCATCTGCGGTGCCGTCGGAATAGCCCTGGCCATCGCCTTCGTGGTGGTGTTCCTGATCGTCCCCGACGACTCCGACAGCGACTCGGGATCCGTGGACGACGGCTTCAACACGTCGTTGACCGTCAACGGCTGATCTGCCTGCGGCTGTCCGCGGGTGAGTGGGGGCTGGTCGCGCAGTTCCCCGCGCCCCTGGGGTGGGTGGGGCTTGACGGTGTGAGTCGGGTGCGGGCCGTCCTTGACTGAGCGCGCAGTTCCCCGCGCCCCTGAAAGCGTAGGGCGCCCTATGCCTTCAGGGGCGCGGGGAACTGCGCGAGCAACCCCCGCCCACCCGCACCCGGCAAACGAACCCGACGCCCCCTGGGGCCAAGGGGCGCGGGGAACTGCGCGACCAGCCCCCGCCGGCCCGCAGCCCTCAAACAGAGCGCAACCGAACCCTCGCCTCCATCAACGCGAACCCCAGCAGGTTCGGCCCCCTCCACCGCTCGGGATCGAACGCGCGGTCGTCGTCCGCCGCCAACCCGATCCCCCACACCCGGTCAAGAGGGCTGGCCTCAACGAGGACCCGCTCCCCCGTGCCCAGCAGAAACGACCGAAGCCCGCCGTCCGAGGCGAACTTCCGCACGCTCCCCTCCACGACGATCCCGAACCGCTCCCGCTCCCAGACGGCCTCGTCGAACCCCCGCACCAACCGCCCCGCCTTCTTCGCGAGCGCGGGATTCGGCGCGTCGAGAGCGAGCCGCTCGGCCCGCTCGTCACCGAAGAGCCGCGCTTTCCGCGCCATCATCCAGTGCTCGGCCGTCCGGTACTCCACTCCGTCCACCGTGAACGGCGACGGCCACCACTGACTGAGACAGCTCGCCCCCACCTGCCCGTCGGCCCGCGCCCGGTGCCCCCAGAAGTGGAGGTACTTGACCTTTGCCCCCGACCGGACCGCGCTGACCAGCGCGTCCCGCGAATCGATCTTCCCCATGCACGCGAGTCTGGCAGGAACCACTGACACTCCGTCCCTCCTTTTCCAAGCGAACTCGACACCTGGTCGACAGATTCCGTCGCGTAACCAAAAGGCAACAACGGAATCACTTGTTGGAGGGCCGTTGCTCTGTCAGGATCGGCACTCAAATCGAGCTGGAGCTACGCCGACCCCCGGTACAAGGGGAGGACGGCGGAGGAGAGCGACATGCACAATCCGGGCCATCGCTTCCAGGCACAGGACCGCTTCGAGGCAGGCGCGCAGTACATCGCGGGCCGGCTCACGAAGGGCACGTCCGGCCGCACCCACGCGGTCGTCGACCCGGCCACCGGCGACGACGTATACACGTACGAGCTGGCCAGCACCGTGGACGTGGACGCGGCCGTCGCCGCCGCCCGCGAGGCGTTCCCGGGCTGGGCGGCCACCACCCCGGGCGAGCGCTCGGACGCCATGCACCGCTTCGCCGCCGTGCTGGCCGACCGCGCGGAGGAGTTCGCGCAGGCGGAGTCACTGCAGTGCGGCAAGCCGATCAAGCTGACCCGGGAGTTCGACGTCCCGGGCATGATCGACAACACCGCCTTCTTCGCGGGTGCCGCCCGGCATCTGCAGGGCCAGTCCGCGGGTGAGTACTCCGGCGACCACACCTCGTACGTACGCCGTGAACCCATCGGTGTCGTCGGCTCCATCGCGCCCTGGAACTACCCCCTCCAGATGGCCGCCTGGAAGGTCCTCCCGGCGATCGCCGCAGGCAACACCATCGTCCTGAAGCCCGCCGAGCTCACCCCGCTCACCTCACTGCTGTTCGCGGAGGCGGCCACCCAGGCGGGCATCCCCGACGGTGTCGTCAACATCATCACCGGGGCCGGCAAGGACGCCGGCGAGCATCTCGTCGGGCACCCCGACGTCGCGATGACCTCCTTCACCGGCTCCACCGCGGTCGGCAAGCGCGTCGCGGAGATCGCCACGGCCACTGTCACGCGGCTGCACCTGGAGCTCGGCGGCAAGGCGCCCTTCCTGGTCTTCGACGACGCGGACCTGGAGGCCGCCGTGCACGGCGCGGTGGCGGGCTCCCTCATCAACACGGGCCAGGACTGCACGGCCGCCACGCGCGCGTACGTGCAAAGGCCCCTCTACGAAGAGTTCGTTTCCAGGACCGCGGACCTGATGGCGACCGTCCGGCTCGGTGACCCGTTCGCGCCGGACACCGACCTCGGGCCGCTCATCTCGTTCGCCCAGCGCGACCGCGTCGCCGGATTCGTCGACCGGGCGCGCTCCTACGCGCGCGTGGTCACCGGCGGCGAGATCCCGCAGGACCTCAAGCACGGCGCGTACTACCGGCCCACCCTGGTCGCGGACGCCGCGCAGCACAGCGAGATCGTGCAGTCCGAGCTCTTCGGTCCCGTTCTCGTCGTCCTGCCCTTCGACAGCGACGACGAAGGCATCCGGCTGGCCAACGACACCCCGTACGGCCTGGCCGCCTCCGCCTGGAGCCGTGACGTGTACCGCGCGAACCGGGCCACGCGCGAGATCAAGGCGGGCTGTGTGTGGGTCAACGACCACATCCCGATCATCAGCGAGATGCCGCACGGCGGCTACAAGGCGTCCGGTTTCGGCAAGGACATGTCCTCGTACTCGTTCGAGGAGTACACCCAGATCAAGCACGTCATGTTCGACAACACCGCGGTGGCCAGGAAGGACTGGCACCGCACGATCTTCGGGGACCGATAGTCACCACCGGCCGAGACCAGGCCGCACCCTCCCGAAAGGGCACCACGAGCATGGAGCAGTACGAGCCCGACAGCCTGTCCTCGGCCCAACTGGCCGCCATGCGGCGCAGCCTCAGGAACGGCAGGGCCTCCCTCAGCCGCCGTTCGCTGATGCGTGCGTCCGCCGGCGGCGCGCTCGCCCTTGGCGGGCTCGGGACGCTGAGCGCCTGCGGGATCCCCGCGGCGAAGAACACCGCGGGCGTCTCGTCCGAGGACCACTCGGCCAAGGAGAAGCAGATCAACTTCTCCAACTGGACCGAGTACATGGACGTGGACGACAGCGAGAAGCGCCACCCCACGCTCGACGAGTTCACCAAACGCACCGGCATCAAGGTCAAGTACACCGAGGACATCAACGACAACGTCGAGTTCTTCGGGAAGCTCAAGCCGCAGCTCGCGGCGGGCCAGGACACCGGCCGCGACCTGATCTGCGTCACCGACTGGCTGGCCGCCCGGCTCATCCGCTTCGGCTGGGTGCAGAAGCTCAACGCCTCCAACCTGCCGCACGCGTACGCCAACCTCTCCCAGCAGTTCCGTACGCCGGACTGGGACCCGGGACGCGCGTACTCCTACCCCTGGACCGGTATCTCCACGGTCATCGCCTACAACAAGAAGGCCCTGGACGGAGTGGAGGTGAAGTCCCTCTCCGACATGCTCGACAACCCCAAGCTCAAGGGGCGCATAGGCCTGCTGTCGGAGATGCGGGACAGCATGGGCATGACGCTGCTCGACATGGGCAAGGACCCGGCGAAGTTCACCGACGACGACTTCGACGCGGCGATCGCCCGCCTCCAGAAGGCCGTCGACCAGGGCCAGATCCGCCGCTTCACCGGCAACGACTACACCTCCGACCTCACCAAGGGCGACCTCGCGGCCTGTGTCGCCTGGGCCGGTGACGTCGTCCAGCTCAAGGCCGACAGCCCGGACGTCGACTTCGTCATCCCGGAGAGCGGCTATCTGACGTCCACGGACAATCTGCTGGTCCCCAACAAGGCGCGGCACAAGACCAACGCCGAGCGGCTCATCGACTACTACTACGAGCCCGCTCCGGCCGCGCAGCTCGCCGCGTACATCAACTACGTCTGTCCCGTCGACGGCGTGAAGGCCGAGCTGGCGAAGATCGACGAGTCGGCGGCGGACAACCCGCTGATCATTCCCGACGCCGCCATGGCGGCCAAGTCCCACTCCTTCCGCTCCCTGAGCACGAAGGAAGAGACGGCCTACGAAGAGAAGTTCGCGAAGCTGACAGGGGCGTAACGCCTCCGGCGGGTGCGGATTCGGTGGTCCAGGCCGCCCGGGCGGGTGCCCGGCGCCCTGGGCGGCAGACACCGGCTCCGCCGCGGACCTGCCCGTGCGGCACGGCGCTTCCGTGTCCCGCCCCCGGACCACAGACGACCCCGACACCCAGGGACCACACCATGACGAACGACACCGGCGGCGACGTCCGCCTCTCCGGAATCAGCAAGACCTACGGCTCCTTCACCGCCGTCCACCCGCTCGACCTGACCGTGCCCCAGGGCTCGTTCTTCGCGCTCCTGGGCGCCTCGGGCTGCGGCAAGACCACCACGCTGCGCATGATCGCCGGTCTGGAGGAACCTTCCTCCGGCTCGGTCCGGCTCGGCGACCAGGACGTGACGAACCTGCCGCCGTACAAGCGGCCGGTGAACACCGTCTTCCAGTCGTACGCGCTCTTCCCGCACCTCGACATCTTCGAGAACGTCGCGTTCGGTCTGCGCAGACGCGGCATCAAGTCGGTGAAGAAGCAGGTCGAGGACATGCTGGAGCTGGTCCAGCTCGGCGAGCAGGCCCGTAAGAAGCCGCACCAGCTCTCCGGCGGCCAGCAGCAGCGCGTCGCCGTGGCCCGCGCGCTGATCAACACCCCCAAGGTGCTCCTCCTCGACGAGCCCCTCGGCGCCCTCGACCTCAAGCTGCGCCGCCAGATGCAGCTGGAGCTCAAGCGCATCCAGACCGAGGTCGGCATCACCTTCGTGCACGTCACGCACGACCAGGAGGAGGCCATGACCATGGCCGACACGGTCGCCGTGATGAACGCGGGCCGCGTCGAACAGCTGGGCTCGCCCGCCGACCTCTACGAGAACCCGAACACCACGTTCGTCGCCAACTTCCTCGGCACCTCGAACCTCATCGAGGCCGAGGTCGATTCCAAGAGCGGCGACGAGATCGTTCTCAAGGCGGGCGGCGGCAAGCTCCTGCTGCCCGCTGCACGATGTTCCGCGCCCACGACGACCGGCGGCAAGGTCCTCGTCGGCGTACGCCCCGAGAAGATCTCGCTCACGCACGCCGACGACGCCGGCGAGATACCGGCGGGCCGCAACCGCATCACCGGCACGATCGCCGACTCCAGCTTCATCGGCGTCTCCACGCAGTACGTCATCGACAGCCCGGTCTGCCCCGAGTTCGAGGTCTACGCCCAGAACATCGACCGCGACTCCCGGCTGGTGCCCGGCACCGAGGTCGTCCTGCACTGGAACCCGGCCCACACCTTCGGCCTGGACGCCGCTCAGGACATCGACGCCGGCATCGAAACGGTGGAGCCAGAAGAGGGGGCGGCGGCCTGATGACGACCGTCACCGACGCGCCACCCCTGGCGCCCACGCCCGCTCCCGAGGAGCGCCCGCCTCGAAAGAGAGGGCGCCTCACCCCGTACTGGCTGCTGCTCCCCGGCATCCTCTGGCTGCTCGTCTTCTTCGCGCTGCCGATGGTCTACCAGGCCTCCACGTCCGTGCAGACGGGCTCACTGGAGGAGGGCTACAAGGTCACCTGGCACTTCGCGACCTACTGGGACGCGGTGGCCGACTACTGGCCCCAGTTCCTGCGCTCCATCGCGTATGCCGGCACCGCCACGATCCTGTGTCTGCTGCTCGGATACCCGCTCGCGTATCTGATCGCGTTCCGCGCGGGCCGCTGGCGCAATCTGATCCTGATCCTGGTGATCGCGCCGTTCTTCACCAGCTTCCTGATCCGTACGCTCGCCTGGAAGACGATCCTCGCGGACGGCGGCCCGGTCGTCGGCGCCCTCAACACGCTGCACGTCCTGGACGTCACCAGCTGGCTCGGCATCACGGCCGGGGACCGCGTGCTGGCCACACCGCTCGCGGTGGTCTGCGGTCTCACGTACAACTTCCTGCCGTTCATGATCCTGCCGCTCTACACCTCCCTGGAGCGCATCGACGGACGGCTGCACGAGGCGGCGGGCGATCTGTACGCGAGGCCCTTCACGACCTTCCGCAAGGTGACGTTCCCGCTGTCGATGCCCGGTGTCGTCTCCGGGACGCTGCTCACGTTCATCCCGGCGAGCGGCGACTACGTGAACGCCGATCTGCTCGGCTCCACCGACACCCGCATGGTCGGAAACGTCATCCAGACACAGTTCCTGCGGATTCTCGACTATCCGACGGCCGCGGCTCTCTCGTTCATTCTCATGGCCGGGATCCTCGCCATCGTCACGCTCTATATTCGCAAGTCCGGGACGGAGGATCTGGTTTAAATGGCCCTCGCACGCTGGCTGAAGCGCCGTCTCGTCGTCATCGCGGGTCTGCTGACCCTCGGTTATCTGCTGCTGCCGAACATCGTCGTCACGGTGTTCTCCTTCAACAATCCGAAGGGGCGCTTCAATTATGAATGGCAGCAGTTCTCCACGGACGCCTGGACCGATCCCTGCGGGGTCGCGGACCTGTGCGGCTCGCTCTCGCTGAGCCTGCAGATCGCCGCCTGGGCGACCCTCGGCGCGACCGTCCTCGGCACGATGATCGCCTTCGCGCTCGTCCGCTACCGCTTCCGGGCGCGCGGCGCCGTGAACTCGCTGATCTTCCTGCCGATGGCGATGCCCGAGGTCGTGATGGCCGCCTCGCTGCTCACGCTCTTCCTCAACCTGGGCGCGCAGCTCGGCTTCTGGACGATCCTGATCGCCCACATCATGTTCTGTCTGAGCTTCGTGGTCACCGCCGTCAAGGCCCGTGTCATGTCGATGGACCCGCGGCTGGAGCAGGCCGCCCAGGACCTGTACGCCGGTCCCGTGCAGACCTTCGTCCGTGTCACCCTGCCCATCGCCGCCCCCGGAATCGCCGCCGGAGCGCTGCTCGCCTTCGCGCTCTCCTTCGACGACTTCATCATCACCAATTTCAACGCGGGCTCGACCGTCACCTTCCCCATGTTCGTCTGGGGATCGGCCCAGCGCGGAACACCCGTTCAGATCAATGTCATCGGTACGGCCATGTTCATCGTCGCCGTACTGTTCGTGCTGGCCGGAATGGTCATCGGCAACCGCCGAAACCGCCAGAAGGCATAGCGCTTCAAGAAACACCAAGCAACTTCAAGAAACTTCAAGAAAGCAGCAGTCGTAGGGAGTTGAAATCATGGCCCCAAGCGCCATGAGCCGTGACAAGAACTGGGCAAGGTCGCTTTCGGACGCCCAGCCGGTCTCGTACTGGCTGGACGACCCCGGCAAGCCCCGCCCCGAGCCCGCGCTCACCACCGCCGAGACCTGCGACCTGCTCGTCGTCGGCGGCGGCTACAGCGGGCTGTGGACCGCGCTCCTCGCCAAGGAGCGCGACCCCGGGCGCGAGGTGGTCCTGGTCGAGGGCCGCGAGGCGGGCTGGGCCGCCTCGGGCCGCAACGGCGGTTTCTGCGCCGCCTCCCTCACGCACGGCCTGTCCAACGGCCTGACCCGCTGGCCCGACGAGATCCACAAGCTGGAGGAGCTGGGCGCCCGCAACCTCGACGGCATCGAGGCCACCGTCGCCCGCTACTCGCTCGACTGCGACTTCGAGCGCACCGGCGAGATCGACGTCGCGACCGAGCCGTACCAGGCGTCTGAACTCCGCGACTGGTACGAGGAGTTGGAGCGCCGCGGCCTGGCGAACGGCGTCGAGTACCTGGACGCCGAGGCCGTACGGAAACAAGTCGACTCACCGACTTTCCTCGCGGGCCTGCACGACCGCCGCGGCGTCGCCATGCTGCACCCCGCCAAGCTCGCCTGGGGCCTCAAGCGCGCCTGCGTCGAGCTGGGTGTCCGGGTGTACGAGAACACGCCCGCGCTCACTCTCAAGCCGTACGGCGCCGGTATGGCCGTACGCACTCCGTACGGCAGTGTCCGTGCCCGCAGGGTCGCCCTCGGCACGAACATCTTCCCCAACCTGGTCCGGCGGGTGCGCTCGTACACCGTCCCGGTCTACGACTACGCGCTGATGACCGAGCCGCTGACCGCCGACCAGCTCGCCTCCATCGGCTGGAAGAACCGGCAGGGCCTCGGGGACTCGGCGAACCAGTTCCACTACTTCCGGCTGTCCGCCGACAACCGGATCCTGTGGGGCGGTTACGACGCGGTTTACCCGTACGGCGGCCGGGTGCGCGCGGAGTACGACGACCGGCCTCAGACGTACGCGAAGCTCGCCGGGCACTTCTTCACCTGCTTCCCGCAGTTGGAGGGCGTCCGCTTCAGCCACGCGTGGGGCGGCGCGATCGACACCTGCTCCCGCTTCTCGGCCTTCTTCGGCACGGCGCACCAGGGCCGCGTGGCCTACGCGGCGGGCTATACGGGCCTCGGCGTCGGCGCCACCCGCTTCGGCGCGGACGTGATGCTCGACCTGCTGTCGGGGGAGCGCACGGAACGTACGTCGCTGGAGATGGTCCGCAAGAAGCCGCTGCCCTTCCCGCCGGAGCCGTTCGCGTGGACGGGGATCGCGCTCACCAAGTGGTCCCTTGCGCGGGCGGACGCGCACGGCGGCCGCCGCAATCTCTGGCTGAAGACGATGGACCGGCTGGGGCTCGGCTTCGACAGCTGAGACCGTATGACCTGCTTCACTCTCAACAAGTCGTCAGAACCCGCGTAATGCTCGGCCCGAACCTCCCTCTCTCCTGTGACGCGACCAGCGTCGACACGAGAAAAGGGAGGTTCCGCCATGACAGGGGCCAAGACGGCGGTCGAGTGGCTGGCATCCGTCGCTCCGGATCCAGAGGCCTGCCGCTGGGAGTGGGAGCGCAACCCGCTGGGGGTCGCGCTGCTGCCGGCGGGCAGGGTCTGGGACGTGCTCATCCTGCCGGGCGAACTCGGCTATCCGACGCTCGACGTGCTGACCCGGGTGCTCGATCAACCCGGCCCGGTGCTCGTCGACTTCGGGGACGCCCGGATGGGGTTCTTCGTGCCCCCGGGCACGGCGGCCCGGTGGCTCGGCACGGGGGTGCGCACGGCGGGGCACGGTACGTGGATCGTGGTGCCGTACCCGGGGAGGTCGACCGGCGGTGTCCGCTGGCTCGTCCCGCCGGACGGCTCCGGCACGCTCACCGACCCGACGCTGCTGGAACTGGCGATGCACGAGGCGGCGGCGGGTCTGGCGACCGACGACCGCGACATCCGATGACCGATGGCAGCGATATCCGACATCCGATGGGCAGCGGTGACCGATGACCGCGGATAACTGGCGGAGGCCTTGACAACAGGATTGGTCTGGACCAAGTTGAGCGCGCTCCACCCCTCCAATTCCCCCATGCCAGGAGGTACTTGTGGATCGCGTCAGATCCTTCCTCGCCCTCTGTGCGGCCACCGTCCTGGCCGTACCGGGCGTCACCGCACTCTCGTCGGCCGCCCGTGCGGCCGACGCGGACCTCGCCAGGAACGGCGGGTTCGAGGCGGGCCTCGACGGCTGGACCTGTACGGCGGGCAGCGTGGTCACCTCACCCGTGCGGAGTGGCGGTTCGGCACTGAAGGCGACCCCGGCCGGCAGTGACAACGCGCGCTGCGCGCAGACCGTGACCGTCAAGCCCGACTCCCAGTACACCCTCGCCGGATACGTCCGGGGCAGTTACGCCTACCTCGGCGCGAGCGGCACCGGTACCACCGACGTCTCCACCTGGACACAGTCCGCGCCGGACTGGCAGCGACTCACCACGACCTTCCGCACCGGCCCGTCCACCACCAAGGTCACGCTCTACACCCACGGCTGGTACGGCACCGGCGCGTATCACGCCGACGACATCTCGCTGGTCGGCCCGGGCGTCGACGCCGGACAACCACCGGCCGCTCCCACCACCCCGACGGTCGGCACGGTCACGTCCACCAGCGTGGCCCTGTCCTGGCCGTCGGTCCCCGGCGCGACGGGCTACGCGATCCACCGCAACGGTACGAAGATCCAGTCGGCGAGCGGCACTTCGGCCACCGTCTCCGGGCTCTCCCCCTCCACCGCGTACTCCTTCCAGATCACCGCCGTGAACGAGGCGGGCGAGTCCGCGAAGTCCCCGGCGGTCACGGCGACCACGACATCCGGTCCGGGCGGCGGCGACCCAGCGGACCTCCCCGCCCGCGCCCTGGTCGGCTACCTCCACGCGAGCTTCGCCAACGGCTCCGGCTACACGCGCATGGCCGATGTCCCCGACAGCTGGGACGTCATTGACCTGGCCTTCGGCGAACCCACCTCGACCACCTCCGGCGACATCCGCTTCGACCGCTGCCCGGCCACCGAGTGCCCGAACGTCGAGAGCGACGCCGAATTCAAGGCGGCGATCAAGGCGAAGCAGGCGGCGGGCAAGAAGGTCCTGATATCCATCGGCGGCCAGAACGGCCAGGTGCAACTGACGACCACGGCGGCCCGCGACACGTTCGTCTCCTCGGTCTCGAAGATCATCGACGAGTACGGACTCGACGGCCTGGACATCGACTTCGAGGGCCACTCGCTCTCCCTGAACGCCGACGACACCGACTTCAAGAACCCGAAGACACCGGTGATCGTGAACCTCATCTCGGCCGTGAAGACCCTCAAGGCCAAGTACGGCGACGACTTCGTCCTGACGATGGCGCCGGAGACGTTCTTCGTCCAACTCGGCTACCAGTACTACGGAACCGGCAAGTGGGGCGGCCAGGACCCGCGCGCCGGAGCCTACCTGCCCGTCATCCACGCCCTGCGCGACGACCTGACACTCCTGCACGTCCAGGACTACAACTCGGGCCCGATCATGGGTCTCGACAACCAGTACCACTCCATGGGCGGCGCCGACTTCCACATTGCCATGACCGACATGCTCCTCACGGGCTTCCCGGTCGCGGGCGACGCCAACAACGTCTTCCCGCCCCTGCGCCCCGACCAGATCGCCATCGGCATGCCGGCGACGCCGAACGCGGGCAACGGCCACGTCCCGTCGTCGGAGACCAACAAGGCCCTCGACTGCCTCACCAAGAAGACGAACTGCGGCTCCTACGCGACCCACGGCACCTGGCCCGCCCTCCGCGGCCTGATGACGTGGTCGATCAACTGGGACCGGTTCGGGGGATGGGAGTTCTCGAAGAACTTCGACAACTACTTCGGCTGACGAGCCGTGTCTCTGCTGGGGCTCGTGACCATCGCGAGCCCCAGCAGCAGCATGGCGCTCAGACACCAGCTCCCTGCCACATCCAGTGGCCAGTGATAGCCGCGGCGGACCAGACCGAAGCCCACCGCCGCCACCAGGACCAGGTAGCCGATGACCAGTTCGCGGCGGCGGTAGCGGCTGTTGAGCCAGGGGAGCACGAGGAGGACGGCCGCCCCGTACGCGACGGCGGCCGTGGCCGTGTGGCCAGAGGGGTAGTAGCCGTCGCCGGCCATGCCGGGCGGGCCGGTGCGTCCGACGACTTCCTTCAGAGGCACGACCAATGCCGGTACGGCGGCCATCGCGACCAGTGCCGCGAGCGACGGAACCCACCAGCGGGGCAGTTCCGCGCGCCGAGCCCGCCAGGACACGTACACGACGACGGCGAGCAGTACCGGAACGGCCACCACGAGACTGCCGAGATCCGCGAGAAACTCGGCGGCACCACTCGGCAGACGACTGCCCCTGACCTCCCCGGCGAGCCGCTCGTCCGCCCGACGCACGGGGCCGGCGACGGCGGCCTGCCAGGTCAGGAGGGCGAACAGGAGGAGGAGCGGCCCGAGGACCCAGCCCGGCCGCACCACAGCACGGGGCTCGCCGTCTACATGGGCAGGCGCATGCTGCGACTGGTGCGGATCCGGAACGCTGGCCATGCCACACACCCTGCCAGGTGTGATCGCTCCGGGTGCCAGGGGGCGCGCCAGCGCCCTTCAGGGGCGCGGGGCTGTGACATTTGCGGCTCCGCCGCGGGGCGCGACAAGCCGCAATCAACCCGCACCCACCCTGCAACACAAGCCCCGCAGACCCCCAACCACGCCACCAGCGGAGCGCAAACGCGCCGAAGGGCTTGCACCAGGGGGGGTAGGTGCAAGCCCTTCGGTGGAACCGATCAGATCGGGTTGTCGCACGCCCCGGGGGGTTTGGGGCGGGCGACTGTCCGATCGGTGAGGAGACCCGAAGCCGGAAGCTCCGGTTGTGTGCGCGAGGCACGCCCAGGGCGAAGCTGGGGAGGCCCCGTCCCGGTACCGTCCACAGTCCCCTGTGGCCGGGGTGTATCTCTCATCTGGGTAGAACCTACGTCAGGGCCGAGGCCTCCGACAGGTGGATTCGCGTCCCGCCATGCACCTCGCACACGTTCTTCACACGCCCCGCTCCTCACCGCCGCGACACCGGAACCGATGAGACAGACTCCGCTCAGATGCGGGCAAAAGCCTGCTCGATAATGTCGAGGCCCTCGTTCAGCAGGTCCTCGCCGATGACCAGCGGCGGCAGGAAGCGCAGCACGTTTCCGTAGGTGCCACAGGTCAGGACCAGCAGGCCCTCCTGGTGGCACGCCTTGGCGAGCGCGGCGGTCGCCTCCGCGTTCGGCTCCTTGGTCGTACGGTCCTTGACCAGCTCGATGGCGATCATCGCGCCGCGGCCCCGGACGTCGCCGATGATGTCGAACTTCTCGGCCATCGCGCCGAGGCGGGCCTTCATGAGGGCCTCGATGTTCTTCGCCCTGGCGTTGAGGCCGAGCTCCTTCATCGTCTCGATCGAGCCGAGCGCGCCCGCGCAGGCCACCGGGTTGCCGCCGTAGGTGCCGCCCAGGCCGCCCGCGTGCGCGGCGTCCATGATCTCGGCGCGGCCCGTGACGGCGGCGAGCGGCAGGCCGCCCGCGATGCCCTTGGCGGTGGTGATCAGGTCCGGGACGACACCCTCGTCCTCGCACGCGAACCACTGGCCCGTACGGCAGAAGCCGGACTGGATCTCGTCCGCGACGAAGACGATGCCGTTGTCGGTGGCGAACTTGCTGAGGGCCGGCAGGAAGCCCTTGGCGGGCTCGATGAAGCCGCCCTCGCCGAGCACCGGCTCGATGATGATCGCGGCCACGTTCTCCGCGCCGACCTGCTTGCTGATCTGGTCGATGGCCTGCGCGGCGGCCTCGGGGCCGGCGTTCTCCGCACCGGTCGGCCAGCGGTAGCCGTACGCCACCGGCACGCGGTAGACCTCGGGCGCGAACGGGCCGAAGCCGTGCTTGTACGGCATGTTCTTCGAGGTCAGCGCCATCGTGAGGTTGGTGCGCCCGTGGTAGCCGTGGTCGAAGACGACGACGGCCTGCCGCTTGGTGTACGCCCGGGCGATCTTGACGGCGTTCTCGACGGCCTCGGCGCCGGAGTTGAAGAGGGCGCTCTTCTTGGCGTGGTCGCCCGGCGTCAGCTCGGCCAGCGCCTCGGCGACGGCCACGTAACCCTCGTACGGCGTGACCATGAAACAGGTGTGGGTGAAGTCCTGGAGCTGGGCGGAGGCCCGGCGTACGACGGCCTCGGCGGACGCGCCGACGGACGTCACGGCGATGCCGGAGCCGAAGTCGATCAGCCGGTTCCCGTCGACGTCCTCGATGATCCCGCCGCTCGCGCGCGCGGTGAAGACGGGCAGCACGGACCCCACTCCGGCCGCGACCGCGGCGAGACGGCGGGCCTGCAGTTCCTGCGACTTCGGACCGGGAATGGCGGTGACGACGCGGCGCTCCTGCGGAAGTGTGCTCATGAGGGGCTCCCTGGGGGGTCTTGCGAACGGCTTGGGGAAGGTCTTCGGGAAGGACGTCGGTGGTACGACGTCTGAAGGGCATCGGAAGGGCGTGCGGACGGCCTGCGAACGGGTTCTTCGGACGTCCGGCTTCCTTCTTCGCAGGCTAGAGCCGGGAACGGGGGGTGGGCATGCTCCATCTGGGCGGTGTCGGGAGATTCGGTTGTCCGCCATGGACATAGCGTGGGCGGGGAGCGACGAGGGGCCGGGGTGTCCGTATCGCCGCGTACCCGGCCCGGTAAGCGGTGAACTCCCCTTGTGAGGGCGTTAGATTGACTCGCAAACCACGTACGGAGCGGCTGGTCAGGGGTGGCAGAGGCGATGGACAGCGACGGCACGCAGGACGCACGGGGCACGCACGCCGATCGTGTGCCGCGGCCGGCGGGACCGCCCCAGGTGCCGCCACGGCCCGCGCAGGCGCCCGGGATGCCGCCGGCGCCGGACGGGTCCACGTTTCTCACCTGGCTGCGGACCCCGCGGCCCGAGGCCGCGCCGGGCGTGTGGCGCTTCGGGCACCTGCCGCGGCCGGAGGAGGAGCCCGAGCAGATTCCGGCCCGGCAGCTGATCGGCGGGGCGCTCATCGCGTTCCTCGTGGGATGGCTGATCTGGTCGCTGCTGTGGAACGGCTACCTCGGCGGATGGTGGCTGCTGCCGCTCTACGCGATGATCCCCGACTCCTGGGCCGAGCCACACAGCTTCGGTTCCGTCGTGGTCGTCTACGCCTACTACGTGGCCATCGCCATGGGCATCATGATCGGAGTCGGGCGCCTCGGCCGCTGGAGCGAGGTGTGGCGACGCTACGGGCTGCCCGCCTGGCGCCGGGCCGCGCCCGTGAGCGAGCGGCCGCCCGCGCCCGAGGAGGACCCCGCCCAGTGGAACCAGCTGCGCGCTGCCGGAGCCACCGACGCAGCCGAACGGCTCGGCGCCGAGGCCCGGGCCGGACGCATGCGCGATGTCGACCAGGCCAGGATCGCCCGGGCCTGGCAGGGCGTACGGAGCGGACGCCACAGTCTCGCCACCTTCAGCGGTGCCGTTCTGCAGGACGGAGCCGCCGCCTGTCTGCACCCCTCCGGGGAGCGGGATCTGCCCGGACGGCTCGCGAAGCACGATCTCGTCACCGGGCAGGTCCGTCTCGGTACGACCGCCGACGACCCGCGGAACCCGTACTCCTACCGAGGGACCGGCCTCGCGCTCGGACCGGACCTGCTGGGCACTTCGCTGCTCGCCGTCGGGCCCGCCGGGTCCGGCAAGACCGGCGGTGTCGTCTGGCCGCTCGCCGAGTCGCTGTGTCTGCACGCGCTCGCGGGGCGGGCCGCCGTGGTCGTCGTCGGGGCCGCGGGGGCGGGGCTCGGGCCGGTGGACGCGTACGACGTCGTGGTGCGGGTGGGCAATCCCGAGTCGGTGTACGACCTCGATCTGTACGGCGGGACCACCGACCCCGACGAG
This sequence comes from Streptomyces sp. ActVer, assembly GCF_027270795.1. Taxonomy (NCBI): domain Bacteria; kingdom Bacillati; phylum Actinomycetota; class Actinomycetes; order Kitasatosporales; family Streptomycetaceae; genus Streptomyces; species Streptomyces sp. ActVer. The sequence goes on along the minus strand of NZ_JAPWHT010000205.1, from coordinate 1,769 downwards.
GCGGCGGCCATGCTCGCCGAAGCGCTCGTCGGGGATCTCGCCGATCCGCATCCCGGCGCGGACAGTCGGCGGTCCACCACCGTGCTGGCCCAGCTGCTCGGGCCCTTCCGGGGCGTGCACGGGCGATTCCCGTCCGTGCCCGAGCTGAGGCAGCTGCTCGACGGCTCGCCCGGACCGCTCGGCGCGCTGCGCAAGTCGCTCACGGAGGGCGGCCAGGAGTCCCTGCTGCGGGAACTCGACGCGCGGGAGCGGCAGTTGGGGCATCCGGGGGATGTGGGGAGCGTGCTCGCCGACCGGGTGGCGCTGCTGGACCGGCCCGCGTTCGCCGGATTCTTCGACACGTCCGGGCAGTCCCGCCCCTTCTCCCTGCGCGCCCTCGACCACCCCGTGCGGGTGCGGATCGACCTGCCCGAGCGCGGGCACGCCGACGCCTCCCGGATGCTCGCACGGCTCGTGCTCGCCCAGTTCGCCGCGAGCGTCGCCGTACGGGAGGACCGGTCGCTGTTCGCCTGTCTCGTGCTCGACGACGCCACAGGAGTCATCACACCCGAGGCCGTACGGGGCATTCAGCGGCTGCGGTCCGCCAACGCCGGGGTCGTGATGACGCTGCGCACGCTCGACGACGTACCCCGGCCGCTGCGCTCGCCGTTGCTCGGGGCGATCGGGTGCCGGATGGCGCTGTCCGGGCTCACGCCGTGGGACGGACAGGACTTCGCCGAGGTGTGGGGCAAGGAGTGGACGGAGGCGCGGGACGTCACCGACCGGCAGATCATCGCGGAGACGCCCGCCGGCAAGGCCGTGCACATGCTGCGGCGGGTGATCACCGGCAACGCGCCCACCGCCCGGGCCGTAACCGTGCGGCAGGTCGAGCGCGAGCGGTGGTCCGCGTCCGAGCTGGCGCACGGGGTGCCGCCGGGGCACGCGGTGCTCTCGCTCACCAGCGTGCGCGGGGAGCACGCGCCGCCGCTGCTGGTGGATCTGCGGAGCTGAGGCGGGTGCGGGGAGCCGAGGGCTCCTGAGGGACATTTGACGGGTGCGCCGAGCAGGACGTCCGGACATATGGTCACGGGCCGACCGTACGGTGAGGCAGAATCGACATAGGTCGTTCATACGCTGCGGCCAAAGGATCGCAAGGATCACATCGTCCGCGACCGTCGAAGAACCTGTGAAGACCCGAAGACCTGAAGGCCTCATGCCCCCCACGCTCGCCTCGCTCGTCCATCACTCGGCGCTCAAGCTCACCGTGCGCGCGGGCGGGGAACGCCTGGACACCCCCGTCCGCTGGGTGCACGCCAGTGAGCTCACCGACCCCGTGCCGTACATGGAGGGCGGGGAACTGCTCCTCATCACCGCGCTCAAGCTGGACACGGAGGACGCCGACGCCATGCGGCGGTATGTGAAGCGGCTGGTGGGGGCAGGGGTGGCGGGGCTCGGCTTCGCCGTCGGGGTGCACTACGACGAGACGCCCAAGGCACTCGTCGACGCGGCGGAGGGCGGGGGGCTGCCCCTGCTGGAGGTGCCCCGCCGGACGCCGTTCCTCGCCATCAGCAAGGCCGTGTCCGCCGCCATCGCCGCCGATCAGTACCGGGCGGTGACGGCAGGCTTCGCGGCGCAGCGGGAGCTGACCAAGCAGGCGCTGAGCGACGGGCCCGAAGGACTGCTGACCGCGCTCGCCTCGCAGGTGGACGGATGGGCCGCCCTGTACGACGCGTCCGGCGCCGTCGTCGCCACCGCGCCCGAGTGGGCGGGGCGGCGGGCCGCCCGGATCA
>NZ_JAPWHT010000204.1:0-17346 GCF_027270795.1 Streptomyces sp. ActVer | reverse complement strand
GCCTCGGCGGGCGGGACCCCGGCGGAGGTCAGCCGGCACATCGCCTCGAGCATCGCGACGTCCCGGGTCGTCCAGCGGCGGTGGCGTCCGTCGGCGCGGACGGCGGGGCCCAGGCCGTAGCGGCGGTCCCACGAGCGCAGCGTGGTCGGCGACACCCCGAGCCGACGGGCCACTGCCCCGGTCGTCATGCCCGTATCGGCCGCCTGGACCGCTTTCGGAGGGGTGTCGTGCGGGCGGTTCCGACCGCCCGTCGGCTCGTACATGGGCCGACTATACGACGCAGAATCGATGCGGATTGATCACCTCACGGCCCGGCTCCGACGATGGCCGCACCGGGGAACGACGTGAGGAGCCATGGCCATGACCGGACATGCGATGCCCGAACCGCCGGTGGTCACGGCGGAGGGTGACACGCCCTCAAGGGTTCGTTCGAAGGAGCCGCTCACCGACGAGGAGCTGGCCCGCGGCCTGGCCGACGGTGACGAGGCCTGCCTGGCCGCCGCCCACCGCAGGTGGTCCGCGCTGGTCCACACACTCGCCTGGCGAGCGCTGGGCGACACGAGGGAGGCCGAGGACGTCACCCAGCAGGTCTTCCTGGGGGTGTGGCGCGGCCGTCACGGTTACCGGCCCGAACGCGGCGCGGTCGCGGCCTGGATCGTGGGCATCACCAGACGCAGGATCGCCGACGCCCTGGCGGCCCGGACGCGCCACGCGGAGCTCGTCGCCCGGGCGGGATCCGTCCTGGTGCTGAGCGATCCCGTGAACGAAGGGGCCGAGGCCGTCCTCGACCGGATCCTGATCCGGCGGGAGATGGCCAGGCTGCCGTCCGCCCAGCAGCGGGTCCTGCGGCTGACGTTCTACGAGGACCTCACCCAGGTCCAGATCGCCCAGCGCACCGGCTGGCCGCTGGGGACGGTCAAGAGCCATGCCCGGCGCGGGCTGTACCGGCTGCGTCACTGTCTGCGTGCGGACTACGCAACCCTTGCCTCCTCCGACCCGCCCACCTCTACACATAAAGAAGAAATAAGAGCAGAATGTACATACGCGGCGTCTACCGCATACCGCACAGTCGCGGTCAGGCCTGCAGAGACAAAGGAGTCGAGTCATGGCCAACGTCTCGAACACCAGAGGTGACATGGCCAGCCACCCTGATGTATCCGAAATGCGGGATCGCTACGCCCGCATGCTCGGCGGTCGCGATGTGGCGCTCGTGGACGGACCGGTGTTCCTGCTCGGTCTGTACTGCGCCACCTCCCCGTGGATACTCCACTACACGACAAGCCAGCCCGCACTCGTGACGCACAACCTCATCATGGGCATCGCGATAGGCGTTCTGGCCCTCGGATTCACCACCACCCCGACCCGGATGTACGGCCTGAGCTGGGCCATGTGCGCCATGGGTACGTGGATGATCATCTCGCCGTGGATAGTCGGCGAGAGCCCTGACGCGGGCGTCGTGCTCAACAGCATCATCATCGGCGTTCTCGCCGTGGTGCTGGGGTTCCTGTGCGCGGCCACGTCCGCGAAGAACACATCACAGACGTAGCAGGACGTCTGCGCCGATGAGGACCGTCGGCCGGTCCGCGCGCTCACACCGCGGGCCGGCCGACGCACGTGCACCCGTCCGTCCCGCCGGCCCGGCGCCGGTCGGCGCTACGGCACCAGCCACGGCTCCTGCGGCAGCGGGCTGCCGGTCTCCAGCAGCGACTTCAGGTTGGCCAGGACGGCGGGCCAGCCGGCCGACACCTCCTTGACCGCGGTCTCGTCGGCCAGGTCCTCGTGCGTGACGGTGAGCCGGACGATCCCGCCGTGCGGCCGGATGTCGTAGGTGACCCTGGAGTACTTGTCCTCCTGGCCCTCGTCCTCGGGCGAGGCCCAGGTGGCCACCAGCCGGGTGGGCCGCTCGCTCTCCACGACGGTGCCGACCACGTCGGCGATGCCCGATCCGTCGATGCGCCGGTGCTCCCAGCGGGATCCGGGGCGCCAGTCCTCCGAGACGTTGCTGTGGCCCCAGTACGAAGCGGTGAGGTCGGCGTCGGTGAGCGCGTCCCAGACCTTCTCGGGCGTGCTGGCGATGTAGGTGACGTACACGAATGTCGGCTTGTCGCTCATGTCTTCCTCGGCTCGTCGTTTGACCGCGCTCAGCACGCGCAGGCGCGGGCGCTCGAACTTGTCGATCCAGCGCTCCTGGATCTCGTGGAGCGGTACGGGGTTGAGGTAGTGCAGCTTTTCCCGCCCGCGCCGCACCGTGCTGACCAGGTTGGCCGCCTCCAGGACGGCCAGGTGCTGGGTGACCGACTGGCGGGTCATGTCGATGTGCTCGCACAGCTCCCCCAGGGTCTGTCCGCTGTGCTCGTGCAGCCTGTCGAGCAGCCGTCTGCGCGTCCCGTCGGCCAGGGCCTTGAAGACCTGGTCCGTCTCCGTGTCCTTGCCCGGCACTGGCCGGCTCCCCGGCTCTGGTTCCTCGTCCGATCGCACACTCAACGTTATGCAGGCAATTACCTGCATGTCAATCGTCCGGTGCCGTCTGCCATCCGGGGTACCCCGGCGATATTCGCTGGCCGCGCGCGGGCGGCTCGCCCAGACTGTCGCGGTGAGCCGAACTTTCAGTGCGTGGGTGACGTCGGGTGAGGACTTTCTCGGCGCCGTCGGCCCCTTCTCCGTCGACGTTCCGTGGTGGTCCGAGGTCGAGCCGGTCGTCCGGCGTCTGCAACAGGCGCTCGGGGTGCGGGTGTTGGTGGTCCGCCTGCTGTCCGTGGACGGCGGGGAGGGCGGGCGTGACGGCCATGTGACGTACCACGTCGAGGCGTTGGAGCGTCCGGGCATGCTGCTCCAACTCCCGGCGGATCCAGGGATGTTGTACGGACTCGATCCGCTGCGGGCTCCCTGGGCGCGGATCGACGGACTCCGGGAGCTGCTCGACTGGTCGACGCGCACGCTGGCCGGGACGGGCCGGCCGGTGACCGGGCCGGTGGAGCAGCGCCGCACATGGAACCTTGCCGGGCTCTTCCGGCTGCCCACCGGCCGGGGCCCGGTCTGGCTCAAGGCCACTCCGCACTTCGCCTCGGACGAGGCGGAGGTCATCGCCGCGTTCGCCCGCGTCGATCCGGGGCTGGTCCCGACCGTCCTCGGCTCGGCCGGCGGGCGCATTCTGATGGAGCACATCCCCGGCGAGGACTGCTGGAAGGCGTCGGCGGACACCGCCGCCTCCGGAGTGCGGCGCTTCGTCGCGGCGCAGGCGGCCCTCGCACTGCGGCCGGAGGAACGGCCCGCGAGCCTGCCTGACCGTCGTACGTCCGTCTTCGCCGAGCGGGTCCGGGAGTTGCTCGACGGCCCTGTCTCCGGCGGGCTGACCGCCCATGAGCTGGACGTAGCACGGAAGTTGACGGACCGTTGGCGACTGCTCGACGAGTGCGGTCTGCCGGACACGGTCGTGCACGGCGACTTCCACCCCGGCAACTGGCGCAGCGACGGCGGGCCGCCGGTGGTCGTCGACTTCGCCGACGCGCACTGGGGCAACCCGGTCCTGGACGCGCTGCGCGTGCACGACTTCCTTGCCGAGGACGTACGGGCCGGTGCCGCCCGCGTCTGGGCGGACGCGTGGCTGGCGCAGGTGCCGGACAGCGATCCGGCCCGCGCCCTGGCCGTCGCCGAGCCCCTCGCGCATCTCGCGTACGCGGTCCGCTATCAGGAGTTCCTGGACGGCATCGAGCCGTCGGAGCGGATCTACCACCAGGGCGATCCCGTGTCGGTCATCCGCGAGGCCGTGCGCCGCGCGACCGCTCCCGACCAGGGGCTCGCCGATCTGGGGCGCTCCGTCGTGCGGTGAGCGACACTCACGCACCCTTGGCCGCCGGTCCGCGCGCGGGGCAGGATCGCCTCATGGACAGCCCGCTGACACTCGCCCCGCCTCCGTACCTGCGGCTCGAAGGAGAGGGTATTCACCTGCGCGAATGGTCCGAGGAGGACATCCCCGCCCTGGTCGAGCTGTACGACGACCCGGAGATCGCCCGCTGGACGCCGGTGGCCTCGCCGTTCGACACGATGGCGGCGCAGGTCTATCTCACCGAGGCACAGGAGGCTCGGGTGCAGGGACGCAAGGTGCAGCTCGCGATCACCACGGACGGGGTCCTGCCCCAGGGCGAGGTGCTGCTGTTCCGCAGCAAGGCCGACGAGCGGGACGTCGAGATCGCCTACGGCGTGGGAGCCGCCCACCGGGGCCGGGGGCTTGCCTCCCGGGCCGTCCGCCTCCTCTCCGAGTACGCCGTGCGGCACACGGGAGCGCGGCGCGTCGTGCTGTGCATCGAGGAGGACAACGCGGCCAGCATCGCCGTCGCACGGTCCACCGGTTTCACGCTCACCGACGACGAGCCCGTCCTGCGGGCATCACGGGGGCGGCCGATAACCCTGCGGACGTGGAGCCTGACCGGCGGCGCCGCGTAACCCTTCGGGCGGTTCTCGATCGCGGGAGCCCGCCCCCGGCTGGCAGGCTGCTCCCATGGATCATGCGGAGGTTCTGCTCATCGGTGGGCGCGCGGGTGTCGGGAAGTCGACAGTGGGCTGGGAGGTCTCGGCCCGGCTGCGGCGGGCGCAGGTCACCCACGCCGTGCTGGAGGGCGACTTCATGGGGCAGGTGCATCCGGCGCCGGAGGACGATCCGCACCGGGCAGGGATCACCGAACGCAATCTGGCAGCGGTGTGGGGGAACTTCGCCGAGCTCGGCCACCGGCGCCTCATCTACACGAACACCGTGAGCGTGCTGACCGAGGCCGCGGGCATGTTCGAGCGGGCGATGGGCGAGGACGTACGGCTCGTACGGGTGCTCCTCACCGCCTCCGACGCCACCGCCGCCAAGCGGCTGAAGGGGCGTGAGCTGGGCTCCGAGCTGGAACAGGAGCTGCGGGGCAGCGCGCACAAGGCCCGCCTGCTGGAGGAACGGGCGCCCGCGGACACCGTACGGGTGGTCACGGACGACCGTGAGGTGATCGACATCGCGCGCGAGGTCCTGGCAGTCACCGGCTGGACCGGAAACGGCGCCGGCTGAGGGAAACCGCCCGGACTGCACTCACGACGACGGGGCACTCGTAGACGTAAGGAGCATGACGAAGAGGGGCGAAGAGGGGCTGAGATGGAGATCTCGGGCATTATCAGTGCCATCGTGATCGGCATCATCATCGGTGTGCTGGGCCGGCTCGTTGTTCCGGGCCGTCAGCGCATCGGCATTCTGTGGACGATCGCGGTCGGCATCGTGGCCGCGCTCATCGGTTCGGCGCTGGCCAACGCGTTCGACGTGTCCGACACCAACGGAGTGGACTGGATCGAGTGGCTGATCCAGATCGGACTCGCGGCGCTCGGCGTCACGGCCCTGGACCGCTCGAAGGCAGGGCGCCGCTGACCACGACAGATCGCGGCGCACCGCATTCCGGGGCTCCACGAGGTGTCCGCCTTCTACCGCATGGCGCGTCGCAGTACGAAAAGCTGTTGCAGGTCGTTCTCCGTCACGGCTAGCGTCTGCGGGTTTCCCCCCGCAGCCCGAACCGCACCTCAACCGTGACGGAGACACCTTGCCGCACCGCATCACCGCGCTCACCGATCCCCGGCCCAGCGCGTCGAGCCGCCGTCTGGCGTGGCTCGCGTCCGACGACGAGGGGGCGCCGGTCGGATCCGCCTTCCTGCGGCTGTTCACCAAGGAAGGGCAGGAGCATCTCGCCGAGTTGGAGATCGCCGTGCACCGGGCGGACCGCCGGTGCGGTGTCGGCGGCGGTCTCCTGGACGCCGCCGTCGCGGCGGCACGGAACGAGGGGCGCCGGTCCGTTCTCGCCCAGGCCGAGGCCGATTCCCCCGGCGACCTCTTTCTGGCGGCGCGCGGCTTCCGCAGGGTGCTGGCGCTGACGTACGCCCGGCTCCCGCTGGCCGACGCCGACCTCCACCGCATCGACGAGATCGTCGAGCAGCCCCACGAGGGCTACCGGTTGATCCAGTGGGAGGGCACGGTGCCGCCCGAACTGGCCCTCACCTTCGCCCACTCGCGCCGGGCCATGGACGACATGCCGATGGACGGGACCGACTACGGCAAGGTCGTCTGGGACGTGGACCGGGTGCTCTCCGCCGCCGAGGCGATCGCCAAGCGGGGCGAACTCCTGCACACCGTCGCCGTGGTGGACAACGCGAACGGTTCGGTCGCCGGCTTCTCCGAGCTCGTGGTTCCCGGCGACGGCCGGGGGGACGCACAGCACTACGGGACCGGTGTGCTGCCCGAACACCGAGGCCACGGTCTCGGCCTCTGGATGAAGGCACAGTCCATCCGGCAGGCCCGCGAACGCCACCCGGAACTCGGCGGCCTGCTCACGGACACGGCCGACAGCAACGCACACATGCGCGGCATCAACGACACGCTCGGCTATCTGCCCACGCACAAGGCGGTGGAGTACCAGCTCGATCTGTGAGGCGGCGTCGTCATGCGCGCCGGGGGCGTGGCCCCTCCCGGCTACGAGGCCGGGTGCACGTACGGCGTGGTCGTCGTCAGCGGGGAGAAACCGAGTCGTTCGAGGATGGGGCGGCTCTCGTCGGAGGCGTCGACCTGGAGGTAGCGGTAGCCGCGGTCGGCGGCGATACGGGCGCGGTGGGCGACCAGGGCGCGGTAGATGCCGCGGCCGCGCCAGGCCTCCACGGTGCCGCCGCCCCACAGTCCCGCGAACCGTGTGCCGGGGATGAGTTCCATGCGGGCCGAGCTCACCGGCACGTCACCGGCAAGAGCCACGACGGCGACCACGGTGTCCGGTTCCTCGGCCAGCTGGGTGAGCAGCAGGTGGCGAAGGCGGGAGCTGTCCGAGCCGAAGGCCTGCTCATGGACGTCGGCCACGAGGTCGACGCCCGCGGCGTCGGTGACGGGCCGCAGCTCGATGCCCTGCGGCGGCCGGACGTCGAGGTCCAGCTCGCCGACCTCGGCGATCATCAGCGTCTCCTCGGGTTCGGCCGTGAAGCCGGCCGTGCGCAGCCGTCGGCCCAGATCGACGGGCCGGTCGTGCGCGTACAGCTTCCACTCGAACTCCAGGCCCAGGCTCCCGAAATGGCGCACCTGATCGGCGATCGCCGCGTCAGCGTCGGCGTCCGAGAGGTCCGACCAGAGGACCCCGTTCCAGCCCTTCTCGGGTCCGACGTGCCGAACCACCGCTCCGACGCGCTCCACCACGGAGTCGAGGCCGAAGGGGCGCGCCCCCTCGCGCATGTCCCGGTCGAACAGTGCCAGTACCGCTGCGTGATCCATTACGCCACTCCAGCATCCGTGGGACGGGCGGGCAACGGAGTTTCGGGCGCGTGGGTGTCCCGGGGAGCCGACCGGGTGATCATTTGGCGTCGTGGAAGACCAGCCCGAGCGTGCGCCGCCGCCCGGAGCGGACCGTGCTCACGCCGTGCCGCATCGGCCCGATGGACCAGCCCCGCCGGGAGACCACGGGCCGGTCGCGGGTGGTGAAGATCAGGCCGTGGCCCTGGGGCAGGGTCGTGGACGATCCCCTCGACTGGGCGCGCGGACGCTGCTCGGTCATGATGAACTCGCCGCCCGTGAAGTCGGCTCCCGGGGTGTCGAGACCGATCACGACCTGGAGCGGGAAGAGCAGGTCACCGAACACGTCGCGGTGCAGGGCGTTCCAGTCACCGGGCCCGTAACGCAGCAGGATCTGGGCGGACTTGGACTGTCCGGCCGCGTGGCACCGCTCCACCCACTCCCCCAACGTGTCGGGCCAGGGCACTCGTTGGCCCAGCCTCTCGGCCCAGTCTCGGGCGACGGGCAGGAGCCGCGGGTAGAACGCCTCGCGCAACTCCCTGACAAGATCCGGCAGTTCATGCGTGAAGTAGCGGTACTGGCCGGAGCCGAAGCGGTGGCGGGCCATGTCGACGGTCGCGCGGAACCGGTCGCCCTCGTCGTACAGGGCGGCGATCTCGTGGCACTGCCCGGGGGTGAGGAGCTGCCCGGTGAGCGCGTTGCCGTGTTCGTCGAGTTCGCCGGTCAGGGCGGCCCAGTCCTGCGCCGCGACGCGGGCCGCCGGGTGTGTGGTGTCGTTCATGGTTGGAGGTGCCTCAGGGGTCAGAGGAGGGTGGGCTGCAGGACGCCCTCGTGGGTGAGGAGCTGGACCTTGCGCTCCACGCCGCCGGCGTAGCCGCGCATGGTGCCGTCCGCGCCGATCACCCGGTGACACGGGCGCACCAGCAGCAGGGGGTTCGCTCCGATCGCCGCGCCCAGCGCCTGGATCCGTTCGCGGGGCACACCGAGCCGCTCGGCGAGCGCGCCGTACGTGGTCGACGTGCCGTACGGGATCTCCTCCAGCGCATGCCACACGCGCTGCTGGAAGTCGGTGCCGCCCGGGGTGAACTCGATGTCGAACTCGGTGAGTTCACCGGCGAAGTAGGCGGCCAGCTGCCGGGTGACATCCGCGAAGCGGTCGGGGTCGCGTCGCCAACCGGGCTTCACAGCAGGCGCGTTCCGCTGGCCCGGCATGGACAGCGACGTCAAGGTCACACCGTGCAGGGTCTCTTCACCGACCAGGAGCAGTTCGCCCAGCGGGCTGTCGATCGTCGTAAAGGCGGTCATCGTGGCCTCCCATTCATGCCATTTCGTTCCACTCCTCATACTGGGGTGCCCCGATCACGGATGCTGGCGGGATTCGGACGCCACGCTGCGCTGTTGGTAGAGGTCACCCTGGCCTGGCGCTCCGAGGGAAGGGCCGGGCCAGGGTGACCTTCGGTCACTTGAAGAGGCGCAGCGGCACTGCCCGTGCCATCGCCTCCCGGCCCGCGTCGTTGGTGTGCAGGTGGTCGCCGCTGTCGTAGGCGGCGAGGAGTCGCTCGGGATCGGCCGGGTCACGCAGCGCGGCATCGAAGTCGATCACACCGTCGTACTCGCCGCTCGTGCGCAGCCAGTGGTTGAAGGTCTGGCGCGCCGCCGCGTTCCCGGGCGTGTAGAAGCCGAGCGTGTCGTTCTTGAACGGCGTGATGGTGGCTCCGTAGATCCGCAGTCCGCGCTCGTGGGCGCGGGCGATGAGCTGCCGGTGACCGTCGATCAGGTCCTGTCCGGTCACCTTCTCGGAGAGCGGGGCGATGGCCCCGGGGTGGCCCAGGTCGTTCACGCCGAGCAGGACGAGAACGTGACGGACTCCTGGCTGGGCGGCCACATCACGGTCGAAGCGCTTGAGTCCGCTCTCGCCGAAGTACGCGGCGTACGCCTCCGCGGGGTGGCCTGCGGGCGGGTTGGGGTCGTGGAGCAGGCGGTTGCCGCTGATGCCCTTGTTGAGGACGCCGACGGGGTGGCGGGGGCCGCCGGGACCCTGGAGACGCCGGGCGAGGTAGTCGGTCCAGCGGTGGTTGGTGCCGAGGGTGGTGTCGGCCGTGATGGAGTCGCCGAGCGCGACGGCGGCCGATGCGTCGCCCGTGCCGGAGGGCCCTGTGGCCGTGGACCCTGTGGCCGTGGACCCTGTGGAGGCGGCTCGGACGCTCACGCCGGTCAGGAAGTACCAGCGCTCCGTGACAGACTGGGGCTCGATCTTGGTCTCGCCCGTCACGTTGCCCGCCGCGATGTAACTGCGCTGCGCCGCGAAGGAGTTGACCGTCGATCCCGGAGTGCTCTCGGGCAGGTGGAGGCTCACGACGATGTCCGAGCGCGCGGGCACGCGGAGTGTGACGGGGTCGCTGAGGGCGGGCGCTCCGGCGGGGACCGTGACCGATGACTTGCCCGAGAAGGTCAGTTCACGGTCCGTGGCGGGGTCGATGGTCGGCTCGTCGGTATCGGACGCGCGGCGGGCCACGTGTACCTCGCCGATCCTCAGCGGCTGCTTGCCGAACTCGTTCGAGAGGCGGATACGCAAGGCGGTTCCCGCGATGCTGGTGTGGACGATCTGGCGGATCGTCTGGTCGTGGAAGGTCGTGGTGTCCGTCTTGGGGATGGTGGTGGGAGCCGTGCCCCAGGTGCCTGTCCAGGCGGTTGGCGCGGGTGCCTGGGCGGAGGCCGAGACGGAGGGAGTGAGGGCGGCTCCCAGCAGGAGGGCTCCGGTGAGTAACGCGCAGAGTCTCTGGCGGACAGTCAGGTGTTTCATGTGCGGCTCCTCGTCGTCCGGAGGAAGGGGTGGGCGAGTGCTGGGCGTTGGACGTCGGCGCCGGTGCGTTGTGGCTTGTCGCGCAGTTCCCCGCGCCCCTGGTGGGGCCTCGGCCACGCAAGTCCGAAAGTTTCGGGACGCTTTACGAATGAGCGGTCGTGACGATAGGGACGGCTGTTACTCCCGTCAAGACATGGGCGTCAGGACGTGGAGGCATGCACCGCGCCCCTGTCCGGGGCGTCCGGCACGGCCCACGCCGCGGTGAACCCGCGCCCGCTGGCGACCAACCCCATGCGCTCGCCCAGGAAGTAGCCACGCGGACTGGCCTCGTCGGGGATCCTCGGCGCCGACGCATGTCGTACGACGTCGGGGTCGGCCGGGTCTCCCGCCAGGTCGCCGCGTCGCTCGTACAGTCGGCGGGCCGTGGTCGGCAGCGCGCCAGTCAACGGTCCGTCAGCAGCGCCTCGCCGGTGTCGTTGTGCCGGAAGTCGGAGCGGGAGACGGCGACCGTGCCGTCGTCGCCGACCGCCAACACCGCCGCCGACTTCGCCCTGGACCGGTTCGCCGAGGGCAGGCCGCTCACCAGCCCGCACCCGTATGCGGGAGCCGGTTTGATGCGCTGAAGGCTCCAGCGCCCGCCGAACTGCCTAGGGCGCTCGACGGCGGACTTGCCCTCACACTGATGTGAACGTTTCAGCATGGCCGTATGACGACGACCGCACCGATCGCCGAAGGCCCAGGCACGCCCGCGTCCAAGCCCTCGCCTGCACCCGCCGAGCCCGGTCTGCCCCTCTCGGGACTGCTCGCCCTGTCCACGGCGGCCTTCACCGCCGTGCTGACGGAGCTCCTTCCGGCGGGTCTGCTGCCGCGGATGGCACCGGACCTCGGGGTCTCCGAGGCACGGGTGGGCTTCCTGGTGACCGGCTACGCGGTCGCGTCGTTCCTCGCCGCGATCCCGCTCACCGCCGCGCTGCGCGGACTGCCCCGGCGCCCCGTCCTCATCGGCGCGCTGCTCGGTTTCGCGGCCGCCAACGCCCTCACCGCGCTGTCGTCCTCGTACGGGCTGACGTTCACGGCACGGCTCGTGGCCGGGGCGATGGGCGGCACGCTGTGGGCGATGCTCGTGGGGTACGCCGCCCGGATGGTGCCCGCCGAGCGGCGCGGCCGGGCCATCGCGATCGTGCTGGCGGGAATCACACTCGCGCTCTCCCTGGGGCTTCCCGCCGGCACGGCGCTGGCCGACGCACTCGGCTGGCGTACGGCCTTCGCCGCCCCGGCGCTGATGGCCGTGCTGCTCGCGGTGTGGATACGACGCCGGGTGCCGGGCTTTCCCGGTGAGGCGCGGGGCGAGCGCGTACCGTTGCCTCGCGTCGCCGCACTGCCCGGCATCGGCACGGTCCTGTCCGTCACGCTGACGCTGCTCGTCGGCCATCAGGTGATGTACACGTACGTCGCACCGTTCTCGGAGCACGCGGGTTTCGGCCGTACGGGGCTGGTGCTGCTGGTGTTCGGTGCCGCGACCGTCGTCGGGATCTGGCTCACCGGGCTGCTGATCGACCGGCATCCGCGCCGGACCCTGCTGGGTGCGCTCGCCCTGCTCGTCGCCGCGATGCTTGCGCTGGGCACGTACGCCGGTCATGGAGCCGTGCTCCTGGTCTCGGTCGCGCTGTGGGGCATGGCGTTCGGCGGCGCGCCGACGCTCATCCAGACCGCGCTGGTCGATGCCTCCGGTCCCGCGAACGCCGACGTGGCCACCTCGCTGCAGACCACGGTCTACAACGCGGGCATCGCGGCCGGTTCCCTCACCGGAGGTCTGATCCTGGAGGGCCGGGGCGCCGACGCCCTCCCCTGGACGACATTCCTGCTGGTCACGCTGACGCTTGCAATCGTGGCCGCGGGGCGGCGGCACGCCTTTCCCTCGCGGCGCCGCACGGAGTTGAGTACGGTCGGTCCAAGGTCAACAGGAGGGCGGGTACGGCATGGTGAGTGAAGCCGAGCTGAAGCATCTGCGCCGCTGCGTGGAGCTCGCGACCGAGGCGCTGGACTCCGGTGACGAGCCGTTCGGGTCGGTGCTCGTGGGCGCGGACGGCACGGTCCTGGCCGAGGACCACAACCGGGTGGCCTCCGGAGACCGCACCCGCCACCCCGAGTTCGAGCTGGCCCGCTGGTCGGCGGCACATCTGACACCGGAGGAGAGGGCCGCTGCGACCGTCTACACCTCCGGCGAACACTGCCCGATGTGCGCGGCGGCACACGGCTGGGTGGGCCTGGGCCGCATCGTGTACGTGGCGTCATCCGAGCAACTGTCCTCCTGGCTCGGAGAGTTGGGTGCCCCCGCTGCCCCGGTCCGTCCGCTGCCGATCCAGGACGTGGCCCCCGAAGTGCTCGTCGAGGGGCCGATCCCGGAGCTGACCGACGAGGTGCGGGCCCTGCACCGGCGTTTCCATCACGCGGACGGATAGGCCCCCTTGGTGGCGACCAGCCGTTCCAGTTCGTCCCAGAGTTCGGCCTCGCGGGCGGGGTCGTACGACGCGGGCGAGGACCGGACGGGACGGCCGCGGTCGAGATAGCTCCCGGACGGGGCGACCGGCTTGGCGACGGCCGCCTGGGCGAGTTTGCGGCCGGACGTGCGCGGGTTGGTCGAGCTGGGATGGACGCGGGTGAGGTGCAGCAGGCTGTTCCAGGCGAGGCGGTCCAGCGGTCCCGCCTCGCGGGCGAGGCCGGTTCCCGGCATCAGACCGGGGTCGAAGGTGTAGACGCCGATACCCTCGGGGGTGCGGCGGTCCAGTTCGTGGGCGAGGTGCACGGTGGCCAGCTTGCTCGCCGCGTACGCGGACCGGCCCGCCCTGACAGTGTCGGCGTCCGGGGTCGTCCAGGGCAGCGCCAGCTCGGCGACCGGTGCGGTGCGTGGCGGCGGAGTGAGCCCCCAGGTGTGCCGGAAGTCCCCGAAGTGCGTGCCGCTGCCGACGAGGACTATGCGCCCCGGCGCCGTCAGCCGGTCCTGAAGCCGCCGGATCAGCAGATGGTGCCCGAGGACGTTGGTACCGAAGGTGGCTTCGAAGCCGTCGGCCGTCCGATTCGTGGCAGTGACGGCCTGCGTACCCGCGTTCGCCACCACGGCACGCAACGGCGGAAGTTCTCCGGAGTCGAGCAACTCCCGTACGGAGTCGGCCGCCTGACGTACGGAGTCGAGTGAGCCCAGGTCGCAGGCGACACCGCGCACCCGCGGGGAGCCGGTCTCGGCGGCGAGCCGCGCCGCGAGTCCGTCCGGATCCGAGCGGACGGCGACGAGGAGATGCAGGTCGGGACGGTCGCGCAGGAGTGTCAGAGCGGTGGCGCGCCCGAGACCGCGACCCGCGCCGGTGAGGAGGACGGTTCCGGGAGAGGGGATGGCAGACATGGCTTGCTCCGGCCGTGAGAGGGGAGGTGAGGCATGCACATATGGAGAATCGATCCACCCGGAAGCAAATCGGCTCTCGATCCCAAACGGTACTCGATACCATTATGGATCGGGTACCCCACAGCCCGATATCCTGACGCCATGGACAACGGCAAGCCGCTGAGCAGCGACGACGAGATCCCCCTCCGGGAGCGCAAGCGGCTGCGGACCCATGGGGCCCTGATCGACGCGGCCATGGAGCTCTTCGTCGAGCACGGCTTCGAGGCGGTCACGGTCACCGACATCGCCCGCCGCGCCGAAGTCGGCCGGACGACCTTCTTCCGCTACTTCACCGACAAGCAGGAAGTGCTCTTCGCGGACGAGGACCAGCACCGCGAGGCGCTCATCTCAGCCGTCGACGACGCTGCCGCCGCCCTTGCCCCCATCGGCGACTCACTCGACCGCGCGCTGGAGGCGGGCCGCGCGGGCCTGGGCGCACTGGTGGGCAGCATCGCCGAGCACACCACATGGCTGGCCGAGCGCGAGCGCCTGATCAACGGGGATCCCGCACTGCTCGCCCGCAGCCTGCTGAAGCAGCGCGCGTACGCGGCCGCGGCGGTCGACGCGCTGGAGCGCAACGGGGCCGACCGGGAGACGGCCGTGCTCGCCGCCGCCGTCTGCCAGGCCTGCTACGAGGCCGCCGTCGTCCTGACGGGCGCGGACCCGGACCGGCTGCCCGGCGCCATGGTGGCCACTTTCGAACGGTTGTCCGCGCGGCGCGCGAACGTACGCGACGACTGAGCCGTACGAGAGGGGGCAGGCGGGACGGATCGGTTGCCCGCCCCGAGGCCAGGAGATGTGGTGTCGCAAGACTTATCGGCCCCCGCGCCCGTAGCTCTGCGGGAACGCCTGCCGGAAAAACGGGCCAGGCCGGCGCCCGCCCGCAGGGACCCGTACTTCGACAACGCGAAGTACCTCACCATCGTGCTGGTGGTCTGCGGACACGCGTGGGAGCCGCTGACCCACGGCAGCAGAGCCGCGACGGCGGCGTATCTGACCGTGTACGCCTTCCACATGCCGGCGTTCGCGCTCATCTCCGGCTATTTCTCCCGGAGTTTCGACATGGCGCCGGGCCGGGTGCGCCGGCTGCTGACGAGTGTCGTCGTGCCGTACTTCGTCTTCGAGACCGCCTACACGCTCTTCTACCGCTGGGCGCAGGACGATCCGGGCTATCCGCTGAGCCTGCTGGATCCCTGGTACGTGATGTGGTTCCTGGTCGCACTGTTCATCTGGCGGCTGACGACCCCGATCTGGCTGGCGCTGCGCCACCCGATGCCGGTCGCGCTCGGCATCGCCGTGTTCGCCGCCGTCTCACCCGACCTGGGCGGGGACATCTCGATCCAACGGACATTGGGGTTCCTGCCGTTCTTCGTACTCGGACTGACACTGCGCGCCGAGCACTTCGAGCGGCTGCGCACCTGGCGCGTACGGCTGCTCGCGCTGCCGGTGGCCGCCGTGGCGCTCGGTGCGGCGTACGCGGTGGCGCCCTGGTTCAGCGCCGGGTGGTTCTATCACCGGGGCAGCGTCACGGGCCAGGGCGCGCCGGCTTGGGCCGGGCTGTTCACCACCCCGGCGCTGTTCCTCCTCGCGCTGATCCTGACCGGCTGTTTCCTGGCCTGGGTACCGGGCCGGCACCTGTGGTGCACCGCTCTGGGGGCCGGGACGATGTACGGCTATCTGCTGCACGGCTTCGTCATCAAGGCATCCCGCTTCTGGGACTGGTACGACCACGCATGGGTACGTACCCCGCTCGGCGGACTCGCCGTCACGGCGGCCGCCGTGGGGCTCATCACGGTGCTGTGCTCGGGCCCGGTCCGTTCGGTGTTCCGGTTCGTCGTAGAGCCCCGCATGGCATGGATGTTCAGCCGCGGAGAGACCACGACGGCCGACAGACGCCCCTCCGGCTAGCCCAGTTCGAGTGTCGTGACCCCGAAGACCCGGTCCGTGGCGTGCGGGCGGACGGGCCCGGTGTACATCCGGGCCGTCTCGAACGACGGAGTCAGACCGTACTCCTCGGCCAGGGCGACGCCCGCCGCGCTCGTCTCGGGGATGTCGGCGGAGACCGGGCGGCCGTCGGCCTCGGCGGCCAGTGCGGCGAAGAGGGCGCGGGCGTCCTCGGCGGTGTCGGCGAACAGCGGTCCGACGCGCAGCGAGGTGAGTGCGGGCCGGATCACGCCGTAGCCGGTGAGCCGCCCGTCGACGATCCGGACCAGGGCGCGGTGCCCGGGCCCGTTGATCCAGTGCTCTACGAAGCGTGCCCGGTCGGCCGGGTAACAGGCACTGTCGTAGGCGGTGATCGCGTCGAGGTCCGCCGCCTCTGCGGCCCGGACGCCGGTTCCGGCGGACTCCCCCGCGGCCGGGACACCTCCGAACCGGAAGGTCTTGTAGGCGAGTTCGAACCCCGACTGGCGGTAGTTGCCCTGCTGCGCGACCACCCCGTCGAGGCCGACCGTCCGGCCGCCCGCGTGGGCGAGGGCCGCCTTCCAGGTGGTGAGGCCGTAGCCGCGACCCCGCACGTCGGGGCGTACGAGATAGCAGCCCAGGAAGGCGTAGTCGGCGCCGTAGTTGACGACGGAGATCGCGGAGACCGGCTCCCCGTCGATCCGGCCGAGGAAGAACCCCTCGGGATCCTGGGTGAAGAAGCACGCGCCGTCCGACTCCCCCGGATCCCACCCCTCGTCCGCCGCCCACCCCTTGATCACCGGCCAGTCGTCGAGCGAGGCCTGCGTGACGACGAGGCCTTCGGGGCTCGGAGGGATCATCTGTGCGCTCCATTTCGTCGGAATGCCGCAGGGGGCGGAAGGGAGTCGGAACACGGCAAGCGGGGTGCGGTGATCAGCCGCGCCCGCGCAGCATCCTTCCCGATGGCCCAGGCGCCTGGCACGGCAATGAGCCAGTGTCCTTCCCAGGAGGGAGTACAGGGCCGGCGGCCGCGCCCAGGGTGGCCCTTCATGGATCACGTGACACTGCGCCCGGTGGACGAGGACGGCCTGACCGTGATGGAGCGGTTCCTGACCGACCCGGAGGAGGCCTCGCCCTTCCAGTGGTACGGCTGGTGGGACACGGGACGCTGGCGACGGCAGTGGGCCGAGACCGGCCTGATCACGGACGAGGCGGGCCATCTGATCGTGGAGCTCGACGGGGAGGCGGTGGGGTTCGTGGCCTGGCGCAAGATCGTGGCCACTCGCACTTCGTACTACTGGAACATGGGGATCGCCCTGCTGCGGGAGGCCCGTGGCAAGGGGGTGGGTACGCGGGCGCATCGGCTGCTGGTCGAGTACCTGTTCGCGCATACGCAGGTGGTCCGGATCGAGGCGGACACCGAGGTGGAGAACATCGCCGAGCAACGGGCCCTGGAGAAGGCGGGGTTCACCCGCGAGGGCGTGCTGCGGAGTGCGGGGTTCCGCGATGGGCGGTGGCGGGACGGGGTGCGGTACAGCGTGCTGCGCGACGACGTGGCCCCGGCCGACTCCTGAGCGCCGGGCCGTGAGGTAGGCCTCCCGGGCATGAGGGGCGTGCGGACGCTGGCAGAAGGAGACCCCACCGGCTTGGTGTGCCCGGTGGGGTCTTCCGTCCTCGGAGGTGTCACTCGGCCGAGAATCGACGCGGTGTGCTGCAGTGGCGCGATTCAGCGCGCTGCCGAGGGGGCGATACACGGAGGACCGTGGGTACGGGTCCGCCCGCGACCGGGACCACGTCCGCGGACCCGGTCCGAGTGGGCGACCGCGCGGGCCGGGTCGACGTACGGTCACCGGCTCGGGCCCGCGACTCACCTGCCCGGCCCGCGACCGGCCGCGAGCCCGGTGGACCGACCGACGG
>NZ_JAPWHT010000203.1:0-17387 GCF_027270795.1 Streptomyces sp. ActVer | reverse complement strand
TGTCGGCGTCCCTCTCCGACGCACAGCTCGCGAGCTGGGGATGGCGGGTGCCGTTCTGGGCGGCGGGCGTGCTCGCGGCGGCGGGGCTGTGGCTGCGCTCCTCCCTGACGGAGAGCCCCCAGTTCCTCGAACTGCGCGAGCACGCGCGCGTGCCGCTCGCCGAGGTCGTGCGCGAGCACTGGCGGCTCGTCCTGCTGACGGCGGGGGCGCTCGCGATCGGATACGCGGTGTTCTACGCGGTGACGACCTGGTCCCTCGCCTACGCGACCGAGAGGCTCGGGGTGAGCCGTACGGTGATGCTGGCCTGCATCATGGCGGCCGTCGTGGTGAAGGGCGCGCTGACTCCCCTGGTGGCGATTCTCGGCGACCGCTACGGACGGCGGCCGCTGTGCCTCGCGGGCTGCGCGGCCACCACCCTGTGGATGTTCCCGATGATCGCGCTGCTGTCGACGGGCGAGCCGCTGCTGATGTTCCTCGGATTCCTGGTTGCGCTGATCGCGTTCGTGACGATGTTCGGCGTGATCGCCGCGTATCTGCCGGAGCTGTACGAGCCGCGGGTGCGGTGCACCGGTGCGGCCGTGGGCTACAACCTGGGCGGTGTGCTCGGGGGCGCGCTCACGCCGATCGTGGCCACGGCGGTCGCGGAGCAGAGCGGGCGGGTTCCCTGGGGCGTGGCCGCCTATCTGACGGGCATCGCGCTGCTCAGCCTGGGGTGCTTCGCGTTGCTGCCGGAGACTCGGCCGGTGGCTGTTGTGGCCCCGGAGCCGGCCACGGGGTGAGCCCTCGTTGGGTTCACTGATACGCCCAAGAGCTCGGAAGACAGGTTCCGTGGCGAGTGCGGGATGTCTGTGGCTGGTCGCGCAGTTCCCCGCGCCCCTTCGGGGCCCTGGCCCGGCGCCCACGGACATGCTGGCCTACGGGTTGATCGCGAGTTCCAAGTAAGCCGCGAACAGGACCAGGTGGACGCCGCCCTGGAGTGGGGTGGCTCGGCCGGGGACCACGGTGAGGGAGCTGACCACCACGGTCAGGGCGAGCAGGACCATGTGGGTGGCGCCGAGGCCGAGGACGAGCGGGCCGGAGAGCCAGATGGAGGCGACGGCCACGGCGGGGATGGTGAGGCCGATGCTGGCCATCGCCGAGCCGAGGGCGAGGTTCAGGCTGGTCTGCACCCGGTCGCGGCGGGCGGAGCGCAGTGCGGCGATCGTCTCGGGGAGCAGGACGAGCAGGGCGATGATCACGCCGACCACGGAGTGCGGCATGCCGGCCGCCTCCACCCCGGACTCGATGGTGGGCGACACGCCCTTCGCGAGACCGACCACGCCGACGAGGGCCAGACCCAGGAGTCCCAGGCTGATGCCTGCGCTTCTGGAGGACGGGGCGTCGGCATGGTCGTCGGCGTCGATGACCTCGCCCTGCCGGGTGATGGGCAGGAAGTAGTCACGGTGCCGCACGGTCTGGGTCGCCACGAACAGGCCGTAGAGGACGAGCGAGGACAGGGCGGCGAAGGTGAGCTGGGCGGTGGAGAACTCGGGGCCCGGCTTGCTGGTGGTGAAGGTCGGCAGCACCAGGCTGAGCGTGGCCAGCGTCGCGACCGTGGCGAGGGCTGCGCCGGTGCCCTCCGCGTTGAAGACGGCGAGTCCGTGCCGCAGTGAGGCGACGAGCAGGCTGAGGCCGACGATGCCGTTGCAGGTGATCATCACGGCCGCGAAGACGGTGTCGCGGGCGAGTGTGGAGCTCTTGTCGCCGCCGTCCGCCATCAGGGTGACGATCAGCGCGACCTCGATGATCGTGACGGCGACGGCGAGGACCAGTGAGCCGAAGGGTTCGCCGACCCGGTGCGCGACGACCTCGGCGTGGTGGACGGCTGCCAGCACGGCCCCGGCCAGTACCAGCGTCACCACGGCGACGACGGCGCCGGGCAGATCGCGGCCCCAGGTGAAGACCAGCAGAACGACCGCCAGCGCGGGCACGACGGCCGTCCACTGTGTCAGGAGCGACCGGAGCCGAGCGATCATGCAGCGATCGTCGCAGAGGTGAACGGGCCCCGCACTCCGGTCGCGCGGGGCCTGTTCAGGCGGCGCATGGGCTACTTGAGCTCGCCCATCTCCCGTACGTCGCAGTTGGTGTAGACGCGCTCGCCGATGCACAGCGCGCCCAGTTGCTCCGCCAGCTTGGCCGTCTCGGGGTCGTCGCTGTTGCGCATGGCCTCCTCGTACGAATCGAATTCGATGAGGGCCAGATAGCGGCGGGGGTTGTCGCGGTCCTGCAGGAGCGTGTGGTGCGTGGGACCACCCGGGCTGCCGGCGTTGCGCTCCCCGGCTTGCTTGAGCAGCTGCTGCATCTCGTCCAGGCGCTCGGTCTCGAAGTCGATGATCTGCACGAACTTCATCGGTGTCTCCATCCGGCCACGGCGTCCCCGGGCCGGGAAACGCGCTCAGGAAACAAGCAAGCACCGGGAGCGGTGGTCGGCAATTCGCCGCGGGCCGCTCCCGGTGCTGGTTGTCTCTACGTCCGACGTGGTCAGGCCTCGATGCTGTCCTTCGGAGCGCCTTCGTCGTCGCTCTGCGCCGCCTCGGCCGCCGCCTGCTTCTTGGAGGCCATCAGGCTGGTGATCGTGGTGACCACCAGGACCGCGCAGATCACGCCGAGGGAGACCGGGGTGGAGATCTCCGGGACGCGGACGCCGGACTCGTGCAGCGCGTGCAGCACGAGCTTGACGCCGATGAAGCCGAGGATCACCGACAGGCCGTAGCTGAGGTGGACCAGCTTCCTCAGGAGTCCGCCGATCAGGAAGTACAGCTGCCGCAGACCCATCAGCGCGAACGCGTTGGCCGTGAAGACGATGTACGGGTCCTGCGTCAGGCCGAAGATCGCCGGGATCGAGTCGAGTGCGAAGAGCACGTCGGTGGTGCCGATCGCCAGCATGACGACCAGCATCGGCGTCATGACCCGCTTGCCGTTCTGCTGGATCCACAGCTTGGTGCCGTGGTAGCGGTCGGCGACTCCGAAGCGCTTCTCGGCGGCCTTGAGGAGCTTGTTCTCCTCCCAGTCCTCGTCCGACTCGTCGGCCCTTGCCTCCTGGATCAGCTTCCAGGCGGTGTAGATGAGGAACGCGCCGAAGATGTAGAACACCCACGCGAAGCTCGCGAGGATCGCGGCGCCCGCGGCGATGAATATCGCGCGCAGGACGAGGGCTATGAGCACACCGACCAGCAGCACCCGCTGCTGATACTGGGACGGCACCGAGAACTTCGCCATGATCAGGACGAAGACGAAGAGGTTGTCGACGCTCAGCGACTTCTCGGTGATGAAGCCGGCGAAGAACTCTCCCGAGGGCTGGCCGCCGGAGAAGACGAGCAGTCCGAGACCGAACAGCCCGGCCAGGACGATCCAGACGATCGTCCAGATTCCGGCTTCCTTGATTGATACGTCGTGCGGCTTGCGGCCGATGAAGAAATCGACCGCGATGAGGGCGGCGAGGCCCACGATCGTCAGGACCCAAAGGGTCACGGAAACATCCACTGCGCCTCCGGCAGTACGTAACGGCAAGTGTCAGCGTCGTCGCTGCCGGAGGTCTCTTCCACCCGATGCAGGTGGGGCGCGTGATGCGCCCGGTGCACTCGGGCCGACGCCCCGGGATCTGAACCAGATCCGTATTGACGGGTACGCCGCAGTAGGTAGGGAGTACTCCCCTCCGCACGGACGACAGTACCCCAATCACCAAGGAAAGGTAAAGAGATTGGTAAAAGAAGATCCAAAAGTGCTGGTCAGGCGACTTGAAGAACTCTTGGCAAAGGGTGCGCGGAGCCTCAGCGGTTCCAGGACCGGCGGGCCGCCGCAACCTGGGTGAGGACGTGCTGGAGCACCTGGCTGCCCGCCGGGACGCGCGAGGGATCGTAGGTCCACGCGTGTCCGACCCACGGGTCGGCGAGGTGGTCGTCGGGCGTGGGCGTGAGCCGGAGCAGCGAGCGCCACAGCGGGTCGAGCAGCGGCCCGTAGGCGGTGGCGTCCTCCCGGTCGGCGACCAGCATGAGGTGGACGCCGACGGCCGGGCCCTCGTCCGCGAGATAACGCAGCTGGGTCACGGCACGGTCGTCGAAGCCGTGCGGGAAGTCGTTGACGATCAGCAGTTGCTCGGCCGGGTCGAGGTCGGGCGGCAGGGAGTCGGCCGCGCCGCCGCGGATCGCCATCTGTACGAGATCGACGCGCTGCGTGAGCCGGGCCAGTACGTCGGTCACCCCGGCGGCACCGGTGGCGGGCGGGCCGTTGAGCACGCCGGTCTGCACGAGGGGCGCAAGGGACGAGGCGCCGGAGCCCGCCGGGTCGATGACATGCAGCGTGTACTCGCCTGCCGGGTAGACGGCGAGGAGCCGGGCCGCTATCGCCACAGCGGTGTCCATGCCGAGGCGGCGCAGGTCGTCGGAGTCGGCGATCGAGCCGTCGAATGATCCGGAGCGTCCGCTGTCGATCCACAGACCGCGCTCCAGCGGAAGCCGCACCAGCATCGGAATGCTCAGGCCCGCGCTCTCGGGCAGATGGAGGTCGCCCAGGCGCAGGGCCATGGGGATCTCCATCGGGACCCGGTAGCCGTGCCAGACGGGGTTGTCCCAGCGCGCGAAGGCGGGCGGCAGCGCGGGCTCGACGACCTCTGCCTCGGCGGTGAGCTGAGCGAGGTCGCGGTCGAGGGCCTCCCTGGCCCGGTCGATGAGCTGGGAGTGCTTGGCGCGAGCGGCCTCACGCGCCGCGTCGCCCTGTCCTCCGATGCGGCTGCGCGGGTCGGACAGGACCTTGTCGAGCTCCTGTTCCATCCGCGACTCGGCGAAGTCGACCGCACTGCGGTACGCGGCCGTGGCTCGGGCCAGGTCCTCGAACATGCCCCACACCTGGTTGTACAGGCGCTCCTCCATGGACCAGCCGGTCGCGTCGCCCGCGACGGGCTGCGCGGGCTGTCCCGGCTGGGCCGGGGGCGCTGTCGGCGGGGGCGGGGGAGGCGCGGCGGCCTGCCGTCCCGGGTGGCTGTAGTTGACGGGTCCGCCTGCTCCGGCGGGCTGGGTGACCGCGGACGGGTCCGGCTGTGCGGGTCCTCCGGGGTGGCCGCCCTGCGGTGTGGCGTGCCCGGGAGTGCCGGGCGCCGTGTGTCCGGGCCCGCCCGGGTGTCCGTGCGGCGGTGATACGTGGCCGGGGGCGCCCTGGGGTGTGGCTCCGCCCTGGTTCTGGCCGAGCGCCGGGGTCGCGGCGTGCCGCGAGCGGTCGCCCTCCGACGTCCGCGGCGGGGGTGCGGCCACCGAACGGGCGAGGCCCTGGGCGACCGCTTCGTTGATGCTGCCCGCGAGTTGGCGGGCCTGGGGCAGGCCCTGGTCGGCGAGGAGTTCGGCGAGGCCGCCCGCGTATCCCTGGCCCACGGCGCGGACCTTCCAGGCACCCTGCCTGCGGTAGAGCTCCAGTGCGACGACGGCCGACTCGGCGTCGAGCCCCGTGATCGTGTAGCTGGCGACCTCGGAGCCGTCGAGTCCGGTGACCGCGACGAAGGGCGCGGCGACGGAGCCGAACCTGAGCGGCCCGCTGCCTCCGGACGGCAGCGCGAGCATCACGCTGACCCGGTGCACCGACTCGGGCAGGGCATCCAGGTCGCACGCGAGGCGGTGGTCGGCCGCCGCCTGCTTGGAGACCTCGAGGCCGGGCAGAGTGGGTGAGCCCGGATGGGCCACCCACTCGACACCGTGCACCGTGCCCTGTTCGTCGCTGAGTGTGGCCCCGGCCACGATCGGTTTTCCGGCCGACACCCGGATCTCAAGTCGGGCCTGGGGCAGCGGGTGGTTCTGCCCCCGGACCAGCTCAGCCGTCATCGCCTTCGTTCCCCCTATGTACTCGTGCGCCGGGTGCCGGGCTGCCTACAGGTGCGGCAGGATCGCCGGCATCAGGTCCTGGAAGGTGCGGCCGTTGGCCGGCGTACCGAGAGCGGTCATCTGCCAGCCCGCGCCCGCACGGTGGACCTTCGCCATGATCTGCGCCGTGTACTGGCCGCCGCCGGCCAGCGTGTAGCGGGCCAGCTCCTGGCCGTTGGTCTCGTCGACCAGGCGGCAGAACGCGTCCTGCACCTCCTGGAAGGTCTGGCCCGTGAACGAGTTCACGGTGAAGACGATCTGGTCGATGTGGACCGGGATACGCGCGAGGTCGACGAGGATCGCCTCGTCGTCGCCGCCCTGGCCCACGCCGCCGACGAGGTTGTCACCGGTGTGGCGCACGGAGCCGTCGTCGCTGACGAGGTGGCGGAAGAACACCACGTCGACCGGCTGCTTGTCCGCGAACAGCACGGCGGACGCGTCGAGGTCGATCTCACGGGTGCGAGAGCCGAACAGGCCACGTCGCGGGGCGGCCTGCCAGCCGAGCCCCATGCGGACCGCGGTCAGCGTGCCTCCGTCGTTCTTCTGCAGACTGATGGCCTGACCCTTGGTCATGTTGACCGTCACGCGCTGTTCCCCTCTCGAACTGTCCCCTGTTGCCGCAGAGTCCTGCGGTTGACCAGCAACCCTACGCAGAGCCACTGACAGCGCCGAACCCTGGTGCACACTTTGTGTCGGTCTTGCAACACAGCGCGCCACTCCGGGTGTCAGACACCCCATGTCGTTTGGTGTCAAGCGGCGTGGGTGTGTTCGTGGTGCGACCAGGCGGTTGCCGGCCTGACGGAGGGCGGGGTTGTAGCCGGCCTCGCGTGCTCGCTGTTTGTCGTAGTAGCGGCGGGCGCCGGGGGAGGCGCGCAGGGCGGCGAACGCCTGCACGCCCTCGGACAGCCTCGCCGCAGCGAGTTTCCGGCCTGCCTCGTCCTGGACCTCGACGTCGTGATGGTCTTCGGCCCAGTCATCGCCGATCAGCAGCAACTTTCCCTCCTTGCACGGCACTTCGCTTCCTGCAGCCCGCGGAAGGCGGCGCGCGGCCTAATGGATCCAGTGCTCACGCCCCACTGCCCGGCGGGCACGCCACCCCATCAGCGGTCTGGCCTCCCGGCCGACCAGCAGGGGCACAGTCTGACACCAGAACTCGACTGCTTCCGGCGATGGAAGTGCTCACCTGCTGGCGGCTACGGCACCGAGTCTCTCCGACCCGGCAGCTCCCATTAGGCGATACCGGCTTCCTTCATCTGTCGCAGTTCCTTCTTCATCTCCGAGACCTCGTCACGCAACCTCGCGGCGATCTCGAACTGCAGGTTCGCGGCGGCCGCGCGCATCCGCTCCGTCATCTCCTCGATCTGCCCGGCGAGTTCCGCCGCGGGCCGGTCAGTCGGGACGGTCTCCTTGGCCTTGCCCTTGGCGGACTTGGCGGCCTTCGTGCCGAGCGCGGGCACGGGGGCCTTGGCGCTCTTGCCGTCCTTGGACTTGCGGTAGCCCGAGCCGAGCAGCTGCTCGGTGTCGACGTCCTCGCGGGCGATCTGCGCCACGATGTCGTTGATCTTCTTACGGAGGGGCTGCGGGTCGATGCCCCTCTCCGTGTTGTACGCGACCTGCTTCTCCCGGCGGCGGTTGGTCTCCTCGATGGCCTTCTCCATCGCCGGGGTGATCTTGTCGGCGTACATGTGGACCTGACCGGACACGTTGCGGGCGGCGCGGCCGATGGTCTGGATCAGGGAGGTGCCGGAGCGCAGGAAGCCCTCCTTGTCGGCGTCGAGGATCGACACCAGGGAGACCTCGGGCAGGTCGAGGCCCTCCCTGAGGAGGTTGATGCCGACGAGGACGTCGAACTCGCCGGCCCGCAGCTCGCGCAGCAGCTCGACCCGGCGCAGCGTGTCGACGTCGCTGTGCAGATAGCGGACCTGGATGCCCAGTTCGAGGAAGTAGTCGGTGAGGTCCTCGGCCATCTTCTTGGTGAGGGTGGTGACCAGGACGCGCTCGTCCTTCTCGGTGCGCTTGCGGATCTCGTGCACCAGGTCGTCGATCTGGCCCTCGGTGGGCTTGACGACGACCTCGGGGTCGATGAGGCCGGTGGGGCGGATGATCTGCTCGACGAAGCCGTCCCCGCGCGAGAGCTCGTACTTGCCCGGCGTCGCCGACAGGTAGACGGCCTGGCCGATGCGCTCCTGGAACTCCTCCCACTTCAGGGGGCGGTTGTCCAGGGCGGACGGCAGCCGGAAGCCGTGGTCGACGAGGGTGCGCTTACGGGAGGCGTCGCCCTCGTACATCGCGCCGATCTGCGGGACCGTGACGTGCGACTCGTCGATGACGAGCAGGAAGTCGTCCGGAAAGTAGTCGATCAGCGTGTTCGGCGGGGAGCCGGGCTCGCGTCCGTCGAAGTGCATCGAGTAGTTCTCTACGCCCGAGCAGGAGCCGATCTGGCGGAGCATTTCGAGGTCGTACGTCGTGCGCATCCGCAGCCGCTGGGCCTCCAGGAGCTTGCCCTGCTTCTCCAGCTCCGAGAGACGCTCGCCCAGTTCCTTCTCGATGTCGTTGGCGGCGCGCTCCAGGCGCTCGGGCCCCGCGACGTAGTGCGTGGCCGGGAAGATGTACAGCTGCTGGTCGTCGCTGATGATCTCGCCGGTGAGCGGGTGCAGCGTGGAGAGGGCCTCGATCTCGTCGCCGAACATCTCGATGCGGACGGCCAGCTCTTCGTAGACCGGGAAGATCTCGATGGTGTCGCCGCGGACGCGGAACGTGCCGCGGGTGAAGGCCAGGTCGTTGCGCGTGTACTGGATGTCGACGAAGCGGCGCAGGAGGTCGTCCCGGTCGATCTCGTCGCCGATCTTGAGGTTGACCATGCGGTCCACGTACTCCTGCGGCGTACCCAGGCCGTAGATGCAGGAGACCGAGGCGACCACGACGACGTCCCGGCGGGTGAGCAGCGAGTTGGTCGCGGAGTGGCGCAGGCGCTCCACCTCCTCGTTGATCGAGGAGTCCTTCTCGATGTAGGTGTCCGACTGCGGGACGTACGCCTCGGGCTGGTAGTAGTCGTAGTACGAGACGAAGTACTCGACGGCGTTGTTCGGCAGCAGCTCGCGGAACTCGTTGGCCAGCTGGGCGGCCAGCGTCTTGTTCGGTGCCATCACAAGAGTGGGGCGCTGGAGCTTCTCGATCATCCACGCGGTGGTGGCGGACTTGCCGGTGCCGGTCGCGCCGAGCAGGACCACGTCCTTCT
The DNA here is from genome assembly GCF_027270795.1 of Streptomyces sp. ActVer. Taxonomy (NCBI): domain Bacteria; kingdom Bacillati; phylum Actinomycetota; class Actinomycetes; order Kitasatosporales; family Streptomycetaceae; genus Streptomyces; species Streptomyces sp. ActVer. The sequence continues at coordinate 8,264 of NZ_JAPWHT010000203.1, read as the reverse complement.
CACCTGCGCGGATACGCCGCTCGAGGTCGGCGATGGCAGCGGGCTGGTCGCCGCTGGGCTGGTAGGGGCTGACGACCTCGAAGGGCGCCACCGTGCGTTCGATCTTGGATACGGGCCGCATGGGTTCCACCGTACGACCCCGCACTGACAACGGGGTCGCGTCACCAGTTCTGCGGGGTGCGGGAGCCGGTGCGCCGGGAGCTCCGGCGCGGGCCGGGCACGGACCGGCGGCCGGTGTGACGGACGGTGTGGGCCGGGATGCCGGGCTTCTGCTCGGCGGGGCTCCAGTCGGGCTTGCCCATGACCATCAGCGGGTCGAACATCACGACGACGCCGGCCAGCAGCAGGAAGGCCAGCGGGCCGACCATCAGGGGGGCCAGCAGGGTCGCGGGGGATTCCCCGGACGGGGTGCTGGCGGCGCCGTGCAGATGGACGTTGAGGGCGGCCATGCCGGTGTAGTGCATGCCGCTGACGGCGAGACCCATGACGAGGCTCGCGCCCACGCTCCACATGAAGCCGCGGACCTGACCCGCCGCCCACAGGGCCGCGATCGCGGCGACGACGGCTATGACGACCGAGGCGGAAACGGTGAAGGTGTTGTACTCGAGCCTTCCGTTGAGTCGCATTCCGGCCATACCCAGGTAGTGCATCGAGGCGATACCCAGGCCGGTGATGGTGCCCCCTGTGAACAGGGCCGTTCCGGAGGCTCCCTTGTAGCCGACGATGAAGATTCCGATACCGACCATGACGATCGCGACGCCGAGGCTCGCGAACGTCGTCAGTTTGTCGTAACGGACCGGGGTTTCCTGGACGGAGAAACCCATCATCGCGATGAAGTGCATGGTCCATATGCCGGAACCGATCGCCGCCGAGCCGAGGGCGAGCCAGCCCGGTCGCCAGGAGCGGGTGACGAGCATCGATCTCGTGGTGCAGCGCAGACCGAGCGCTCCACCGAGGCAGGCCATCAGGTACGCCACCAGCGGCGTGACGAGTCCGTAGCTGAATCCGTCGATCGTGCCCTGCATGCGCGGTTGCCCTTCCGCCCTGTTCAGTCCCGGAAATTCGTGAGATGCCCCCGTCCCAGGACCGCCACGGCGGTCAGGGTTGACGCAGAGAGTATGACTCGCCCCGGAACGCTCGAACGATTTTCCGGCAAAGAATCACGGCCTTGCCGCACTTGTGCGGCACGCGTGATCGGACATGGGCAACTCCATTCAATCTGTGGCCATCCTGCACCCCCCTACTGTTGACCCTCTGCTGTCACTCTAGGACGGTCCGTGAACACAGACGCAAGGAGTACGCATGCACGCGCGCGCTGCCGCCGCCACGACCACCGCGCTCCTGGGAGCCGCTGTCGTTGTTCTCCCCGCACCCACCGCCCACGCCGCGCCGGACACCGACCGGACTCAGGTGATCGCCCACCGCGGCGCCTCGGCCTACGCCCCCGAGAACACCCTGGCCGCCATCGACAAGGCCGACGACCTCGGGTTCCGCTGGGTCGAGAACGACGTCCAGCGCACCAAGGACGGCGAGCTCGTGGTGATCCACGACGACAGTCTGACCCGCACGACCGACGTCGAGGAGGTCTTCCCCGGGCGGGCCCCCTGGAAGGTCAAGGACTTCACGGCAGCGGAGATCGCGCGCCTCGACGCGGGCAGCTGGTTCAGCCCCCGGTTCGCGGGCGCGCGCGTACCGACCCTGACGCAGTACATGAACCGGGTTTCACGCAATCACCAGAAGCTCGTCCTGGAGATCAAGAATCCCGCGCTCTACCCGGGCATCGAGCGGGAGACCCTCAAGGTCCTCAGCAACGAGGGCTGGCTCGGTCCGGCCCACGTTCGGAGCAAGCTGGTCGTACAGAGTTTCAGCGCGGACAGCATTCGGGCCGTGCGCGCGCTGAGGCCGGACATCAAGACGGGCTTCCTGGGTACGCCATCGGTCGCGGAGCTGCCCGCGTACGCGCGGTTCGCCGACCAGATCAACTCGTCGCACACCACGATCTCCCTCGACTACGTCACCGCGATCCACGCGCTCGAAGGACCGCACGGCAAGCCGCTGGAGATCTCCACCTGGACCGTCGACACCGCAGAGGACGCGCGGCGCGTCGCGGGCTTCGGCGTGGACGGCATCATCACGAACAAGCCGGACGTGGTGCGGGAGGCACTGAACGAGCGCTGAACCCGCCTGCACCAGCTCCCGCCGGTGGCACGGACGCTCGCATGCGTCCGTGCCACCGGCGTTGTCAGTGGTGCGCCGTACCGTGGAGCGCATGGACAGCCATGGGCAGAACGAGCAGCGAGTGGTGTGGGCCGTCATCGACAGCGACATCGGTCCGCTGCTGCTGGCCGCGACCGGCGAAGGCCTGGTCAGCGTCGGTTTCCACGCCACGGACGCGGTGCGCGACAAGACCCTCGACCGGCTCGGATCCCGGTTCGGCACGGACCCCGTCGAGGCACCGGAGTCCCCGCTCCTGGCCGAGGCGATACGTCAGATCGCGGCGTACTTCGCGGGCGAGCGCAAGGACTTCGAGCTGCCGCTGGACTGGTCCCTGATCTCCGGGTTCAACCGCCAGGTGCTGCGCGAGCTGGCGTCCGGCGTTCCGTACGGCTCCGTGGTGGGGTACGGCGACCTGGCCCGGCGGGTCGGCCAGCCGGGGGCGGCCCAGGCCGTGGGCATGGCCATGGGCGCCAATCCGCTGCCGGTCGTCGTGCCGTGCCACCGGGTGGTGGAGAGTGACGGCGGGATCGGCGGGTTCGGGGGCGGCCTGGAGACCAAGCGGAAGCTGCTGGCGCTGGAAGGGGTGCTGCCGGAGCCGTTGTTCTGAGGGGGCCTCGGTGCTGAGGATGACTCCGTGATGAAGGTGCCTCCGCGATGAGGGGTGCCTCGAAGCGCTCGGAAGTGGGGGCGCGGCCGCTGTTGTCGTGAGGGTGTCCTGAGCTCAGGACAAGGGGGAGGATGCGCCGGTGACCACATCGATCATCCGCGGGCATGTGTCCGAAATGGCGCGGTCCGCAGGGCCAGGCACCGTATGCCCGTTCGACTGCGGCGCCCCGGGCCGGTCTCGGTGACCGCCGTCGAGCGGCCGGTCGCCGGGCCTGTCGACGCGGAGGCACTGCCGGCTCTGCGGCGCCGGATATCCGCCGTGCTCGTCGCCAGCCAGATCCTCGGCGGGCTCGGTGTGGCCACGGGCATCGCGCTCGCGGTCGTACTGGCCCAGAAGGTCGCCGGCACCGAGTCGTTGGCCGGGCTGGCACCCACCGCGACGGTCACGGGGACGGCCGTGCTCTCCGTGCCGCTCGCAGCGCTGATGACCGCGCGCGGCCGTCGGCCGGGGCTCGTGCTGGCGTACCTCATCGGAGCGTTGGGGGCGGGGATCGTCGTGGTCGCCGCGGCGATGGACAACTTTCCGCTGTTGCTGCTCGGCATGGCGGGGTTCGGCGCGGCCTCGTCCGCGAATCTGCAGGCGCGGTTCGCGGCCGCGGACCTGGCGGAGCCGCAGCGGCGGGCACGGGCCATCTCGAACGTCGTGTGGGCCACGACGATCGGCGCGGTCCTCGGCCCCAACATCGCCGCGCCCGCCGGTCGCAGCGTCTCCGGACTCGGCATACCGGAGGCGGCGGGCCCCTTCCTCTGGGCGGCCGGGGTCTTCCTCATATCGGCGCTCCTGGTCGCGGTGCTGCTGCGGCCCGACCCACTGCTCACCGCGCGTGCGCTGGCGCCGGTCGAGGAACAGTCCCCCGCCGCCCGTTCCATCCGGGCCGGGGCGGCCGCCGTCCGGGCCTCGCCGCGGGCCCGGCTGGCCCTCGTGACCGTGGCCGTCTCGCACACGGCGATGGTGTCGGTCATGTCGATGACACCGGTCGACCTCGGTCACCACGGCGCGAGCATCGATCTGATCGGGCTGGTCATCAGCATCCACATCGCGGGCATGTTCGCGTTCTCGCCCGTCATGGGCCGACTGGCCGACCGGTTCGGACGGCCGGCGGTGATCGGCCTTGCCGTGGGGCTGCTGGCCTGCGCGGCGCTGCTCGCGGGCACGGCGGGCGCCAGTCACACGCAGACCGCCGCCGGGCTCTTCCTGCTGGGTCTCGGCTGGTCGGCCGGTCTCGTCTCCGGCTCCGCGCTCCTGACGGACTCCGTGCCGCAACCCGCGCGCGCCGCCGCACAGGGCCTGTCCGACCTCACCATGAACACCGCGGCGGGTCTCGGCGGCGCGGCGGCCGGCCTCGTCGTCGCCCAGGCGAGCTACGGCTGGCTGAACCTCGTCGCCGCCTGTCTGCTGCTGCCGCTCGGCGCCCTGGCCCTGTTCACGCGGGGCCGGCCCGCCACCTCGTGACGTAGCCATCGAGACCCGCGCGAAGGCTGGCCGGAACGGTGCGGCGGTAGCAGACTCCGCCATGCGCACAGCCACTGGCATCCGAAGTCACGGGGGCCGAAGGGACGGCGATCACGTATGAGCGGAAACCGGGCAGTCGCGTATCTCAAGCCGGGCGCGGTGGAAGTCAGGACCATCGACTACCCGACGCTCGAACTGCAGGACGGGCCAGGGGTGGCGTCCGCGAACATCGGCCGCAAGTGCCGGCACGGAGTCATCCTCAAGGTGCTCGCCAGCAACATCTGCGGCAGCGACCAGCACATGGTGCGCGGCCGGACGACAGCGCCCGAGGGGCTCGTCCTCGGGCACGAAATCACCGGGGAGGTCGTGGAGCGAGGCCCGGACGTCGAGTTCGTCGAGGTCGGGGACATCGTCTCGGTGCCGTTCAACATCGCATGCGGACGGTGCCGCAACTGCAAGGAACGCAAGACCGGCATCTGTCTGAACGTCAACCCGGCCCGCCCCGGGGCGGCCTACGGCTATGTCGACATGGGCGGCTGGGCCGGCGGCCAGGCGGAGTACGCCATGGTCCCGTACGCGGACTTCAACCTGCTGCGGTTCCCGGACCGGGACCAGGCGCGCGAGAAGCTCCTCGATCTGACCATGCTGTCGGACATCTTCCCGACCGGGTTCCACGGTGCGGTGACCGCGGGCGCCGGGGTCGGCTCGACGGTGTACGTCGCCGGGGCGGGGCCGGTCGGTCTCGCGGCCGCGGCGTCGGCGCAGCTGCTGGGCGCCGCCGTCGTCATCGTCGGCGACCTGAACGCCGAACGTCTCGCGCAGGCCAGGAGTTTCGGCTGCGAGACGGTCGACGTCAGCCGGGGCGACGTGGGCGAGCAGATCGACCAGCTCCTGGGTGAGCCGGAGGTTGACGTGGCCGTCGACGCGGTCGGTTTCGAGGCGCGGGCCCACGGTCCCGACGCCCCGGAGGCACCCGCCACGGTCCTCAACTCGCTGATGGGCATCACGCGCGCGGGTGGCGCGCTCGGCATTCCGGGCCTGTACGTCACGGACGACCCCGGCGGGATCGACCAGGACGCGCGGACCGGGACGCTGAAGGTGCGGCTCGGTCTGGGGTGGGCGAAGAGCCACCGCTTCACGACCGGTCAGTGTCCGGTGATGCAGTACCACCGGGGCCTGATGAAGGCGATCCTTCATGAGCGGGTGCACATCGCCAAGGCCGTCAACGCGACGGTGATCGGCCTGGAGGACGCTCCGCGCGGCTACGCCGAGTTCGACCAGGGCGCCAGCCGCAAGTACGTCCTCGACCCGCATGGGGCACTGAACGGAGCGAGGCCTGTCTGAGCGAGCCCGGAAGGCCGAAGGGGTGTCCACGCGCGCGTGGACACCCCTTTCCCCGGTCCGATCCCCCGGCCCGAATCACCGAGCCCGGGAGCCGCTCTCGGACCTGAGAGCTAGTCGTAGTGCCGCGCTTCGAAGACGTTCCCGTCCGGGTCCCGGAAGTAGAAGCTCCGCTTCGCCTTTCCGCAGGCGCCGTACGCGTCGTGGGTGAAGTCCGAGAGGGGGACGGCACGCTCCTCCAGGCGGGCGCGGAGAGCGTCGAAGTCCTCGCCCGGGAGGGACAGGCAGACGTGGTTGACCGGATGGCCCGCGCTGGCGGCCGCGTCGGGGACGACGTCCATGCGAGGGGCCATTGTCAGGGGCGCGAGGTCGAAGATGGTCTCCTCGTTGAGGCGCACGGAGGGGAAGGCCGCCTTCCCCGCGGCGAACTCGGTGACCCTGATGGGCTCAAGGCCCAGCGCCTTCTCGTAGAAGTCGGCCGAGGCCACGGGGTCGCGTACCCAGAGGACGACATGGTCGAGACGTGTCGAGTTGTCCGTCATGGCCTCAGGCTGCTGTCCCGTTGTGCCGGTCGCAAGGGTTTGGCCGGGCGCGTCGCCCGCCAGGGATGAGGGGAGAACCGACAGACAGGAGGCACGCGCGTGCTGGTGGTTTCCGAAGAGGTACGGGAGGCGCTCGCCGCGGGGCGGCCCGTGGTGGCACTGGAGTCCACGATCATCGCGCACGGGCTGCCGCGTCCGCGCAATCTCCAGGTGGCACTGGAGCTGGAGGACGTCGTACGCCAGGAGGGTGCCGTTCCCGCGACGATCGCCGTGCTCGACGGGCAGCCCCACGTGGGTCTCGACAAGGAGCAGCTGGAGCGGGTCGCCAACGAGGACGGCATCCGCAAGCTCGGGCATCGCGATCTGCCGCTCGCGGTCGCCGCGGGGGTCAGCGGGGCGACCACGGTGTCCGCGACCGCGCTGCTGGCCGCGCAGGCGGGCGTTCGGGTGTTCGCGACGGGCGGGCTCGGCGGCGTGCACCGGGAGTGGACGGTGACGCAGGACGAGTCCGCCGATCTGGGGCTACTGGCCCGCACCCGGATCACGGTGGTGTGCGCGGGGGTGAAGTCGATCCTGGATGTGCCGGCGACCCTGCAGCGGCTGGAGACGCTGGGGGTCGCGGTCGCCGGATACGGGACAACGCGCTTCCCCGGCTTCTATCTGTCCGACTCGGGTCACCCGGTGGACTGGACCCTGGAGTCGCCCGGCGAGGTCGCGGCCGTCATGCGTGCGCAGGACGCGCTCGACGGGCCCGAGTCGGCGCTGATCGTCGCCAACCCGGTGCCGGAGGCGGAGCAGCTCGATCCCGAGCTCCACGCGCGCGTGCTGGCCGACGCGCTGAACGCGTGCGAGGCGGAGGACGTTAGCGGCCAGGCGGTGACACCGTTCCTCCTCGGCTACCTGGTGCGACACACCGAGGGGGCGTCGCTGAGCGCCAATCTGGCGGCGGTACGCGGCAACGTACGGCTCGCGGGACGGATCGCGGCGGCCTGGGCAGGCGCGTGACCGGGGCGAGCGGCCCCAACTGGGCTCCCGGCGAGGCTCCCGGGGCTCCAGGCGGGGCTCTCCTGGTCGTCGGCGACGTCGTCACGGATGTCGTCGCCCGGCACCGTGGGCCGCTCGCGTCCGGCACCGACACGGCCGCCGCCGTCCGGACCGTGCCGGGCGGCGCGGGTGCCAACGTCGCGTGCTGGGCGGCCCGCCGGGACGGCACGGAGGTACGGCTGCTCGGCAAGGTGGGCATGGACTCCGCCGCGTGGCACGAGCGCGAGCTGGCCACTTCGGGAGTGCGCCCCCTCCTGGTCATCGACCCCGAGGCGCCGACCGGGACGGTGATCTGTCTGGTGGACACGGGCGCTTCGGCGGAGCGCACCTTCCTCACGGACAGCGGCGCGTCCATGAGGCTCGCCCCCGGCGACTGGTCGGAGTCGCTGCTGGACGGTGTCGCCCGACTGCATCTGTCGGGCTATCTGCTCTTCTCCGAGCCGAGCCGTGCGCTGGTGGCGGTGGCGCTGGAGTCGGCACGCGCGCGTGGGGTGCCGGTGAGCGTGGATCCCGCGTCGGCGGGGTTCCTCGCGGAGCTGGGGGTGGCCCGCTTCCTCGCGCTCACCGAGGGCATCGACGTCCTGCTGCCGAGCCGGGACGAGGCCTGCCTGCTGACCGGTCTGCCCGATCCGGCGGACGCGGCGGCCAAGTTGAGCCGCCACGTCCCGCTGGTGGTCGTCAAACAGGGCGGGGCCGGAGCGCTGGTCGCCCGGTCGGGGGAGGTCCGGGCCCGGGTTCCGGCGGTGCCCGCGACCGCGGTCGACACCACGGGTGCCGGGGACGCCTTCACCGGCGCCTTCCTGGCCGCGCTCCTCGCGGGCACCCGGCCGGAGAAAGCCGCCGAGGAAGGGTGCCGGGCCGGGGCACGCGCGGTGGAACAGGTGGGCGGGAGGCCGACGACGAACACGTAGGCCTCCCGGGCCCGCGGGCCGCTCCGGACCGACGCGGGCCGCCCCGACCACCGCGGGCCGGCTACGAAGGCGTGAGCGTCCGAGGCCCGC
>NZ_JAPWHT010000202.1:0-17478 GCF_027270795.1 Streptomyces sp. ActVer | reverse complement strand
GCGCCGACGCCGGCCGCCGCGGGAATGCCGACCTTCGCCGCCTTGCGGCCCGTGCGGTAGTCGCGCAGCCGCCAGTCGAGCTTGCGGGCGTGCTTGCGGAGCTTGGCGTCCGGGTTGATCGCGTACGGGTGCCCGACCAGCGAGAGCATCGGGATGTCGTTGTGGGAGTCGCTGTAGGCGGCGCAGCGGCCGAGGTCCAGGCCCTCCGCCGCGGCCAGGGCGCGTACCGCCTCCGCCTTCGCGGGGCCGTGCAGCGGTTCGCCGACGAGCTTGCCGGTGTAGACGCCGTCGACCGACTCGGCGACCGTGCCGAGCGCGCCGGTCAGGCCCAGGCGGCGGGCGATCACCGTGGCGATCTCGACGGGGGCCGCCGTGACCAGCCACACCTTCTGGCCCGCGTCCAGGTGGGCCTCGGCGAGTGCGCGGGTGCCGGGCCAGATGCGCTCGGCCATGTACTCGTCGTAGATCTCCTCGCCGATCGACATCAGCTCGGAGACGCGGTGGCCCTTCACGATGGACAGCGCCGAGTCGCGGGCGTCCTGCATGTGCTCGGGGTCCTCGACGCCGGCCAGCCGGAACCAGGCCTGCTGCCAGGCGAACCGGTAGAGGTCGCGGGTCTCGAAGAACTTCCGCTTGTAGAGGCCGCGGCCGAAGTGGAACAGCGCGGCGCCCTGCATCACGGTGTTGTCGAGGTCGAAGAACGCGGCGGCCTTGTCGTCACCGACCACCGGGAACTCCGGTTCGGTGCCTTCGGGCGCGGCTTCGTGCGCCAGCTCCTCCAACTCCTGTGAGGACTTGCGCGCTGCCTCAGCCGAGGCCTCGCCTGCCAGCACGCTCCGCGCGGTGGCGGAGCGCCTACGGGGGGTGAGCCATCCGAGAGCGGCCATGGCGTGAGCATAGCCAGTTTGTTCGGTGGTTCCGGAGTCGGGAGGTTTGCTGGCTGTGAACTCTCCGCGACCGTGTCGTTAAAGAGCTCATCCCCTTGGGATCGCTCTCCCGGTTGCTTCGCGGGTGGTCGTGCTTCGGGTGCGGGGCGGTGGAGCTGGTCGCGCCCACGCGGCGGAGCCGCACAATGTCACAGCCCCGCGCCCCTGACGGGGCGGGAGAATGGCTCGTATGAGATCCATTTTTCGGCGTGGTGAGCGTCGTGCGGAGAGCAAGGTGTTGCCGGAGCGGCTGGTCACTTTGATCGGGAAGCCCGACTGTCATTTGTGCGAAGACGCACAGGAAGTCGTGGAGAAGGTCTGTGGTGATCTCGGTGTCCGCTGGGAGAAGAAGGACATCACCCAGGACGAGGAACTGCACCGCGAGTACTGGGAACAGATCCCGGTGGTGCTGGTGGACGGGGCCCAGCACACGTTCTGGCGGGTCGACGAGGAGCGGCTGCGCAGGGCGCTCAAGGCGTAGCCAATGGGGCGGAGTAATGGAACCGTGGCCTGACCGAGGCGTCCAAGTGGGCCGGAAAGTCACTTAGGATCGAGGGCGGTTCGGACTCGGGGGCGGGGATCGTAGAGGAGAGTGTGCGGTTTTGCCCCCAACATGTGAGGAACGAAGGTGCGCGTGCGCCGGTTCCGTACGGGTGCGCCGGGGGTGCGTGACCCCGGTCACGTTGGCCGGGCAAATCGGACACCATCTTTGTGCACGCGTTCACAAAGACATAGCCTGCATTCGACGGGGCGGTCTAGGTATGGGTGACCGCCTGAAGCCCCGCGCTACCCGCAGGAGCACCGTGGCAACTGGCCGAACTCACCGACCGGCGACCCGCAGCCGAGGGATTCCCGAGGCCACCGTCGCCAGGCTTCCGCTGTACCTCCGAGCCCTCACCGCTCTGTCGGAGCGCTCGGTACCCACGGTCTCCTCCGAGGAGCTCGCGGCCGCGGCGGGGGTCAACTCCGCCAAGCTGCGCAAGGACTTCTCGTACCTCGGGTCGTACGGGACGCGCGGTGTGGGCTACGACGTCGAGTACCTCGTCTACCAGATCTCCCGCGAGCTCGGTCTCACCCAGGACTGGCCGGTCGTGATCGTCGGTATCGGTAACCTCGGCGCGGCCCTGGCCAACTACGGCGGGTTCGCCTCGCGCGGGTTCCGTGTCGCGGCGCTGATCGACGCCGATCCCGAGATGGCCGGCAAGCCCGTCGCCGGTATCCCCGTGCAGCACACCGACGAGCTGGAAAAGATCATCGACGACAACGGTGTGTCGATCGGTGTCATCGCCACCCCCGCCGGTGCCGCCCAGCAGGTCTGCGACCGGCTCGTCGCCGCCGGTGTGACCTCCATCCTGAACTTCGCGCCGACCGTGCTGACCGTCCCGGACGGTGTCGACGTACGCAAGGTCGATCTCTCCATCGAGCTGCAGATCCTCGCCTTCCACGAGCAGCGCAAGGCCGGCGAGGAGGCCGAGGCGCAGGCCGGGGCCGCGATGGAGGCGGAGGCCGAGGCGGCCGCCGCGGCCAAGGAGGCCGGGAAAGGGCCCGACGGGGATGTCCCCGCCGTGATGCCGGCATGAGTCTTCTTGTCGTCGGACTGAGCCACCGCAGCGCTCCGGTCAGCGTCCTGGAACGGGCCGCGCTGTCCGCGGACGCCCAGATCAAGCTGCTCCAGGACACGGTCGCCGCCGAGCCGGCCGCCGAGGCCGCGGTGCTCGCCACCTGCAACCGGATCGAGCTCTACGCCGACGTGGACAAGTTCCACGCGGGCGTCGCCGAGCTCTCCACGCTGCTCGCGCAGCACAGCGGTGTCGGTCTCGAAGAGCTCACCCCTTATCTGTACGTGCACTACGAGGACCGGGCCGTCCACCACTTCTTCTCGGTGGCCTGCGGGCTCGACTCGATGGTCGTCGGCGAGGGGCAGATCCTCGGCCAGATCAAGGACGCCCTCGCCACCGCGCAGGAACTGCACACGGCCGGGCGGCTGCTGAACGACCTCTTCCAGCAGGCGCTGCGGGTCGGCAAGCGCGCCCACTCCGAGACCGGCATCGACCGGGCCGGGCAGTCCCTGGTGACCTTCGGCCTGGAGCAGCTGTCGTCCGGCGCCCCGGCCGACGCCTGGCTCAAGGGCAAGCGGGCCCTCGTGATCGGCGCCGGCTCCATGTCCTCGCTCGCCGCTGCGACGCTCGCGCGCGCCGGGGTGGCCGAGCTGGTCGTCGCCAACCGGACGTTCGACCGGGCGGAGCGCCTCGCGGCCCTGCTCGCCGAGCAGTACGGACAGCGCCCGGCGGAGCAGGACGATCCGGACGTGCTGGCCCGCGCGGTACCGATGGAATCGGTGCCGGACGAGCTGACACGTGCCGACGTCGTCGTGTCCTGCACCGGCGCGACCGGACTCGTACTGACGGCGGACCTCGTCGCCGAGGCCGTCGAGGGGCGCACGGGCGCGCCCGCCGTGGAGCGTGCCGCCGACTCCGACTCCGTACGGTCCGGTCTTCCGCCCACCAGCGTGGGCAGCGAGGACGGCTGTCCGCTCGACCTGTCCGCCGTGCAGGGCTCCACCGGCTTCTCCGTCATGGGGGAGGCCGCGGTGGCCGGCATGGACGCGGCCACCCTCGAACAGCACGCCGCCTGGGTCGACAACGGGACCGTCGACCGTCGCGAGGGCCGCCGTACGCCCGAGATCGACACCGACGCCGTAGCCGCCCTCGCCGCCGCCGCGGCCACCCTCGGGCGGGTGCCCGAGCGGCGTCGGCCCGAGCCCGTCGCCGAGGTGCCCCGGCCCCTCCCCGTACTCTCCCTGCTCGACCTCGCCATGCCCCGCGACATCGGCGCGGCCGTGCACCGGCTGCTCGGGGTGCGGCTGGTGGACATCGAGTCCCTCGCCGAGGCCTCCGCGGACGCCCCGATGGCCGCCGACGTGGACCAGGTGCGACGGATCGTCTCCGACGAGGTCGCCGCCTTCGACGCCGCTCAGCGGGCCGCGCACATCACGCCCACCGTCGTGGCGCTGCGCGCCATGGCCGCCGACGTCGTGGCGAGCGAGATCGCCCGGCTCGACGGCCGGCTGCCCGGCCTCGACGACAAGCAGCGCGGCGAGATCACCCAGACCGTGCGACGCGTCGTGGACAAGCTCCTGCACGCGCCGACCGTACGGGTCAAGCAACTGGCCGCCGAGCCCGGCGGTGCCGGGTACGCGGACGCGCTGCGGACCCTGTTCGACCTGGAGCCCGAGACGGTCGCCGCCGTCTCCCGGGCCGACGACGACAGCCGGGATCACAACAGCGCCGCTCTTGGCGGTCTGGACTTCGGCCGCGAGAACTTTGACAGCAACAATTTCGAGAGCGCCGAGAACCGAGGGCGAGCATGAATGGGCAAGCACTGAGACTGGGGACCAGGCGGAGCAGACTCGCCATGGCCCAGTCCCGGCAGGTGGCGGATGCCGTGAGCCAGGTGACCGGGCGATCCGTCGAGCTTGTGGAGATCACGACCTACGGGGACACGTCCCGCGAGCAGCTCGCGCAGATCGGTGGCACGGGGGTCTTCGTGACCGCCCTGCGCGACGCGCTCCTGAGCGGTGAGGTCGACTTCGCCGTCCACTCCCTCAAGGACCTGCCGACCGCGCAGCCCGACGATCTGGTGCTGGCCGCGGTGCCGGTGCGCGAGGACCCGCGCGATGTCCTGATCGCCCGCGACGGGCGCACCTTCGCGCAACTGCCCGCCGGGGCGCGGCTCGGAACCGGCTCGCCGCGTCGCATGGCTCAGCTGAACGCGTACGCGCGGGACCACGGGATGACCATAGAGACCGTTCCGATCCGTGGGAACGTCGATACGCGGATCGGGTACGTGCGCAGTGGTGAGCTCGATGGTGTCGTGCTTGCTGCGGCTGGAATGAAGCGGATCGGACGGATTGAGGAAGTGACCGACTTCCTGCCCGTCGACACAGTTTTGCCCGCCCCCGGACAGGGGGCCCTCGCGATCGAGTGTGCCGCGGACAACGCGGACCTCGTCGCAGCGCTCGCCGAGCTCGACGACCCGTTCACCCGGGCCGCCGTGACCGCCGAGCGGTCCCTGCTCGCCGCCCTGGAGGCCGGCTGCAGTGCACCTGTGGGTGCGCTCGCCGACCTTCTGGCCGACGGGCAGATTGTCAAGGAAATGCGCCTGCGCGGCGTCGTCGGCACGACCGACGGCTCGACGCTGGTGCAGTTGTCCACCACCGGTCCCGTGCCCGAGACACATGACCAAGCAATGGCGCTCGGCCGTGAACTCGCTGCCGAGATGCTTGCCAAGGGCGCGGCCGGTCTGATGGGGGAGCGAGCACATTGAGCCCCACCACCCTTCCCGCCGGCCTCGAACACGGGCACGTCACCTTCCTCGGTGCCGGACCCGGGGATCCGGGACTGCTGACTCTGCGCGCCGTCGAGGCGCTGGCGAACGCGGATGTCCTGGTCGCCGAACCCGAAGTGATCGACGTCGTCCGCACGCACGCCAGACGAAACGTCACCGTGCTCGACACCGATTCGGGCCCGAGCCCGGACACGCCTCAGCTAACGGTGGTTGACGGTGCGTCAACCACCTCTGGCGTCCCCGCGTCGAAGGACGCGGCCAATATTGTCATGGAGGCCGCGAGGGGTGGCAGGCGGGTCGTCCGTGCCGTCTCCGGTGACCCCGGACTTGATGCGTACGCCGCCGAGGAGATGCTCGCCTGCGCTGCCGCGGGTGTGCCCTTCGAGGTCGTTCCCGGTGTCGCCGCCGCTGTCGGTGTGCCCGCGTACGCGGGTGTGCCGTTGCGGGACGCCCAGGGGGCGGACGTGCGGTTCGTGGACGCGCGTACCGCGTCCGGGCGTTGCTGGACCGAGGTCGGGGCGTCCGACGGGACCGTTGTCGTCTCGGCGACCCTTGACTCCGTGGGTGCCGCTGCGGGGGAGCTGGTCGCCGCGGGGCGTAAGCCCGATACGCCGATGACCGTCACTGTTGCCGGTACCACTACTCGGCAGCGGACCTGGGCCGCGACGCTCGGGACCATCGCGCAGACGCTCAAGCAGGCCAAGGTGCTGCCCTCGCCCGATGGCGGGCGGCCGGTGATAGCCGTGGTCGGTGAGCGTTCCGCCGCCGCCCAGCGCGACCAGTTGTCGTGGTTCGAGTCCAAGCCGCTGTTCGGCTGGAAGGTGCTCGTGCCGCGTACCAAGGAGCAGGCGGCTTCGCTCTCCGACCAGCTGCGGTCGTACGGGGCCGTTCCGCACGAGGTTCCGACGATCGCCGTCGAGCCGCCGCGGACGCCTCAGCAGATGGAGCGGGCCGTCAAGGGGCTCGTGACCGGGCGGTACGAGTGGATCGCCTTCACGTCGGTGAACGCGGTCAAGGCCGTGCGGGAGAAGTTCGAGGAGTACGGGCTTGATGCCCGGGCCTTCGCCGGGATCAAGGTCGCGGCTGTGGGGGAGCAGACCGCCAAGGCGTTGGTTGCCTTTGGTGTGAAGCCGGATCTCGTGCCCAGTGGGGAGCAGTCGGCTGCTGGGTTGTTGGAGGACTGGCCTCCGTACGATCCCGTTTTTGATCCGATCGATCGGGTGTTCCTGCCTCGGGCCGATATCGCCACGGAGACGTTGGTGGCTGGGCTCATCGAGTTGGGCTGGGAGGTCGATGACGTCACTGCCTATCGGACCGTGCGGGCCTCGCCTCCGCCTGCGGAGACTCGGGAGGCGATCAAGGGAGGTGGCTTCGACGCCGTTCTCTTTACGTCGTCCTCGACAGTGCGGAATCTGGTGGGTATCGCCGGTAAGCCGCACAACGTGACCGTCATTGCCTGTATCGGGCCTGCCACGGCCAAGACCGCCGAGGAGCATGGGCTGCGGGTCGATGTCATGGCTCCGGAGCCGTCTGTGCATCGGCTGGCCGAGGCGTTGGCGGACTTCGGGCTTCGTCGGCGGGCTGCGGCGCTTGAGGCCGGGGATCCTGTTACCCGGCCCAGTGAGCGGCGGCCGGGGTCTCGGCGGCGGCGTTCTACGTAGCGGCGCGTTCGCCTTGCGGTCCATGGCGCGTTGGTTTTGGGGCGCGCGCGGGCCGTGCCCGTGCCGGGTTCTTGGGGCGCGGGCCGTGCCGGTACGTCGAGCCCGCCGCGTGCCGGGTGTACGGCTGTGGGTTTGAAGGGTTCCGTTTTTTGGAGGAGCCCTATGCGGCGGGCTTTCGACGTACCGGCACGGCCCGCTCCCGTGCGTTGTCGGCTGCGGGTGCGGGGCGGTGTCGTTTTTATGCTGCCGGGGGCACCGCGTGGCCGTAGCGGAGCAGGTTTGCCGGGTCGTGGGTGGCCTTGGTGCGTTGGAGGTGTTTGTAGACCTCTGGGGTCCAGGCTCGGGCTCGGTCTGCTTCTGGGCCGGGGGTGCCGTGGATGTTGACCATGGTGTGGCCTGTGCCGTAGGGGGTCATGGCCTGTTGTAGGGCTGTTGTGGCTTGTTCTACGGCTTGTGCGGTTTCCGGGTCGGGGAGGATGGCCACCGATTCCAGGAAGTACGTGGCGTCTCGGGCGCAGACCGCGTCCTGTACGGGGGCCGGGCGGGACAGTGCGCCGCCCATGTGGCGCAGTTCGACCAGGAGGAGGGGGCAGTCCCTGGCTGTCGGGCCCACCTGGTCGAGGAACGTCCGGATGGCCTCGGGGGTGAGGTCGTGGAGCAGGGCGCACGATTCGCGGGCGGGGAGTGGGTCCTCGGGTTCCGCGTAGATCTGGTCCACCGCCGTGTAGTCCATCGGAGCGATGGTGTCGATCACCGGTGGTGCCGCTGCGCGTATGGGGCTCAGAAGGCGTTCGCCCTCTGTTGGGTCGCCTGTCCAGGCGACCGCTATCCGGGACCAGAAGCCGCCGCGCAGGGGCTCCGGGATCTGGGGGAGCGGCGGGAGGCGGAGCAGGCTGAATGCCGTGCACATCTCCGGGGGGAGTGTGGGAGTCCAGCTTGCGTAGGCGTTGAGGACGGACTCCGCGTCCGTGCCCGCGTAGTAGATCGCGCCGCCGAGGATGCGGGTGAGCGGGATCAGCTCGGTGACGAGGGATGTCACGACGCCCACGTTGCCCTTGCCGCCTCGCAGGGCCCGGAACAGGTCGGGCTCGTGGGTCGGGTCCGTTTCGTGCAGGACTCCGTCCGGGGTCACCACCTGGAAGGAGCGGACCAGGTCGGATGCGTAGCCGTAGGTCCTGCCCAGGACCGGCAGGCCGCCGCCCAGCGTGTAGCCGATCACGCCCACGTCGGTCGAGGAGCCGTTGAGCGCGGCCAGGCCGTGGGGTGCGGCCGCCTCCAGGACGTCCCGCCATTTCGCTCCGGCGGACACCGTCGCGGTGCTTTCGGCCGGGTCGATCCGTACGTCGGTCATGCGGCTGGTGTTGATCAGCAGGCCGTCGTCGATCGGGAAGTTCGCGCCGTGGCCCGTCGCCTGGACCGAGACGGGGGTGCCTGTCGCCGTCGCCCAGCGGAGTGCCGCGACGATGTCGTCCGTTCCCGTTGCCCCGATCACGATGTCCGGTGCGTGGCGCTGCGACAGGTTGAAGCCCGTGACCTCTGCCGTGTACGCCTCGTCGTCGGGTCTCAGGACCGGGCCCCGGATCTCCGAGAGGGCGAACAGGTTGGGGGTGTGCGCGGTCGTCATCGCGTCCTCCTTCTTGCGCTTGCGTGGGTGCGCGGCGGAGGGACGGCGGCGGTTCTGTGCCCAGAGAGGCCGTCGGGTCCTTGTCCCACCAGCTTGGACCCGGGGTGCCCCGGGCGCATGCGGGGTGGGGCGGAGGGGCCCGTGGCGCCGACCGGGCGTCGGCAAAGGGGGGTCCGGGGCGGGCGTAGCTTAGGTGTATGACGACGTACGGATCCTTTCCCGGCAGTCGGCCGCGGCGGCTGCGGACCACCCCCGTGATGCGGCGCATGGTCGCCGAGACCCGGCTGCATCCCGCTGACTTCATCCTCCCCGCGTTCGTGCGTGAGGGAGTGGCCGAACCCGTGCCCATCGCGGCGATGCCGGGCGTTGTGCAGCACACCCGGGACAGTCTGAAGAAGGCTGCCGCGGAGGCCGTGGCGGCCGGGATCTCCGGGATCATGCTGTTCGGTGTTCCGGAGGAGTCCAAGAAGGACGCAGTGGGGACGCCCGGGACCGATCCTGACGGGATTCTGCAGGTCGCCCTTCGGGATGTGCGGGCCGAGGTCGGCGACGAGCTGTTGGTGATGTCCGATCTGTGTCTTGATGAGACCACTGATCATGGGCATTGCGGGGTGTTGGACAGTCAGGGGCGCGTTGACAATGACGCGACCCTGGAGCGGTATGCCGAGATGGCTCAGGTGCAGGCCGATGCCGGGGCCCATGTGGTGGGGCCCAGCGGGATGATGGACGGCCAGATCGGCGTCGTGCGTGATGCTCTTGATCAGATCGGGCGCGAGGACGTGGCGATCCTGGCGTACACCGTCAAGTACTCCTCCGCCTTCTTCGGGCCCTTCCGGGAAGCCGTCGGCTCGTCGTTGAAGGGCGACCGGAAGACCTATCAGCAGGATCCCGCCAACGCGCGTGAGTCCCTGCGGGAGCTGGCCCTCGACCTGGAGGAGGGGGCCGACATGGTGATGGTCAAGCCGGCCGGCCCGTACCTCGACATCCTCGCGCGGGTCGCGGACGCGGTGGCTGTGCCTGTGGCGGCCTACCAGATCTCCGGTGAGTACTCGATGGTCGAAGCCGCCGCCGAGAAGGGGTGGATCGACCGGGATCAGGCGATCCTGGAGACGCTCACCGGGATCAAGCGGGCCGGCGCCCAGAACATCCTCACGTACTGGGCGACCGAGGTGGCGCAGAAGCTGCGCTGAGCCCCTTCCCTACCAGGTGAGGGCGTCCGCCATCGTCTGCTGCCAGTACGTGACGGAGATCGAGTCGTCCACGTACACGCCCTTGGCGGGCAGCGACGGCTTGGACGCGGCTCCTGCGTCCTTGTTCAGGTAGACCTCGAGCGACTTGGCCGTGTAGCCGTTGGAGCCGCTGCCGTCCGCCGCCGAGAGGCGCACGCCCGCGTAGCCCGACTCGCCCGGGGCCAGCGTGACCACCGCCTGCGGCTTGGACTCCTCCATGACCGGCGGGACCGACTGCGCCTCGCCGAAGCGGACGGCCGGGTAGCCGATCACGTTGCAGTTCTTCGAGCCGGTGTTGGTGACGGTGAGGAGAAGGTGGTTCAGGGGCCGGGAGACCACCGTGGCCGTCATGCGGGTGTTGGCGGTGGTGCAGGGCGTGCGGGTGGGGCCGGAGTCCTGCGAGTCCGACGACTTCGACGAGTCCGATGAGCCCGTCGAGCCCGTCGAGTTCTGCGCGCCCTTCCCGTCCTTGGGCTTGGAGTTCGAGTCCGACGAGGACGCCGCCTGTCCCGCGTCCGTGGTCGTCTCCTTGTTCTTCTGCGACTCGGACGTCGGCGTGGACGACGGCTGGGACGTGGCGCCCGCCGACGCGCCCTCGTCACGTACGCCCTCTCCGTTGTTGCAGGCCGTCAGTGTCAGCGTGGCGACGGCGAGCGCTGCGGCGGCGAGGACACGGGTGCGGGTGGTGCGAGCGGACATGGGTGATCCCCCTGATGCGGTACGGCTGTTGGTGCAGGCCGCTCGACCGAGTGACGGGAGCGGCGTGCTTGGATGGCCCAAGCTTGTGCGGCGACCTGTCCCGGCCGCCACACCTGCCGGGGTTTCCGGGACGCCGGAACGCCCGTAATGGCTCTGAGCTGGGGGAACGACCTTCCCCTGGAACGTGGATCCGGGACATGGAAGAGGGAAGAACGGTGGCGGGGGACGAGTTCTCGGAGCTCTTGGGGCAGTTGAAGGAGCGGTCCGGGCTCAGTTACGGGGTGCTCGGGAAGCGGCTTCACACGAGTACGTCCACGCTTCACCGGTACGTCAACGGGGATGCCGTGCCGACGGACTACGCGCCCGTGGAGCGGTTCGCCCGCGCCTGCAAGGCCTCCCCCGAGGAACTGGTGGAGCTGCATCGGCGGTGGGTTCTCGCCGATGCGCGGCGCGGGCAGAAGACGGGGGAGGGGGCCGGAGAGGGGCCCGCCCAGAGGTCTGCGGGTGCGGGTGCGGGGGCCGTTGAGTCCGCTTCGGGCGGTGACTCGGCTTTGGCTTCGGACTCGCCCGCTGCTTCGGGGGCGGCTGCCGGTTCGGAGTCGTCCGCGGATGTGGCTGTCGGGGGCGATGTCCTCGGCTCGGGTCCGGAGAACGAGCGTGAAGGGGCGCCGGACGCGCCCGCCGCGCGGCGGCGGCGTACCGTCGTGCTCGCCGGTGCCGCCGTGGCCGCCGCGGTCGTGTCGGCCGCCCTCGTGGTGAATCTCGTGCCGGGCAGGAGCGACGACGGTGAGGGCAGGAAGCAGTCCGCGGGGGCCGCCGCCGGGACCGTCGACGACAGTCCCGGGGCCAGTGCGTCCAGTGACGCGAAGGGCAGGTCGGCCTCGCCGTCCGCCTCGCGCAGCGGTACTCCGACGGCGTCCTCCTCCGCCTCCCGGAGCTCCGGGGCCGGGGCCGCGCAGGACTCCGGGGCCGAGGAGAGCGCCTCCGCGCCGACCGTCGCCGTCAACCCGTACAAGTGGGAGGACCCGTGCAGTCAGCACTACCTCGTCGACCGGAAGCCCGAGCAGGTGCCTCCGCCGCCGAGTGAGCCGGACGCGCGCGGGTGGGTCAGCGCGCTCGGCGGGGTCGCCGGCGGGCAGCAGATGCTCGCGCTGACCGTGCAGGGCACCGGGAAGGCGACCGTGGTCCTGGAGGCGCTGCACGTGCGGGTGGTGGAGAAGAGCGCGCCGCTCGCCTGGAACGACTACGAGATGGGCGTCGGGTGCGGTGGCGGGGTGGAGACCACGTCGTTCGCCGTGAACCTCGACGCCGGGCGGCCCGCGACCTCGCCCAAGGCCGGGCAGCGCGACTTCCCGTACAAGGTGAGCGAGTCCGACCCCGAGGTCTTCTACATCTTCGCGGACGCCCGGGCCCACAACGTCAGCTGGTACATGGAGCTCGACTGGTCCAGCGGGACCAAGCAGGGCACCGTACGCGTCGACAACAAGGGGCAGCCGTTCCGGACCAGCGGGAACGTGGGGCGGCCCGCGTACAACTACCCGCTCGGCGACTCCGAATGGGGGCGGAACGAGTACGAGCCCGATATTCCGGGCTGAGTGCTCCTACCTTCCCGGCCTAGCGGTCGGCAAAACCCGGCGGACGCGATTCGCACAGCCGATCTGCCGGTCGGGGCACCATCAAGTCACCCCGGGAGTTAGGTTGTTGCTCGTTCAGTGACGCGACTCTCCAGGGAGAGGCCTATGCCCGGTGACGCTCTCAGCGAGGACCCCGCGGAGCTGAGAAAGAGGATCGACACCACCAAGGCGCACCCGGCACGTGTCTACGACGTCTTCCTCGGGGGCAAGGACAACTACGACGTCGACCGGGCCGCGGCCGCCGCCGCTCTCGCCGCCAACCCGCGCGGCTATCTGGACGTCCGGCACAACCGCGACTTCCTGCGCCGGGCCGTGAACACGCTGACGGGCGAAGAGGGCATCCGCCAGTACCTGGACATCGGCACGGGGCTGCCGACCCAGGAGAACGTCCACCAGATCGCCCAGCGCCTCGCCCCCGACTCCCGGGTCGTGTACGTCGACAACGACCCGGTCGTCCTCGCCCACGCGCGCGCCCTGCTCACCAGCGGTCCCGAGGGCCTGACGGACTACATCGACGCCGACTTCGAGAACCCCGCCCAGATCCTCGAAGCGGCCGCGAAGACCCTCGACTTCGACCAGCCCGTCGCCCTCGCACTCGTGGCGATCCTGCACTTCGTCGAGGACGACAGGGCCTACCCGATCGTGCGCGAACTGCTCGACGCCCTGCCCTCGGGCAGCCGGCTCGTGCTCAGCCATCTCACCGAGGACCTCAACGCCGAGAACATCCGCGCGGTCCAGCGGACGTACACCGAGCGCGGGTTCACCTTCGTGCTGCGCTCGAAGGCGGAGGTCGAGCGGTTCCTCACCGAGAACGGACTTGAGGTCGACGAGCCCGGAGTGGTCCCCGCCCACCACTGGCGGCCCGACAACGCGGCGCCCGTCCCCGAGCAGCCCGAGCCCGGCTACTTCGAGGGCCTCGGCGACATCGAGAAGGTCAGGTACCGCGACATCAACGACGTGACGGACGCGGACATCAACGTGTACGCGGTCACGGGCCGCAAGCCCTGAGTCCGCAAGCCCTGACGGTCACAAGCTCCGAGCCGCGCGCCCTGAGGCCTGCCGTCGGCCCGGAGTTCCGGGCCGACCAGCCCGGCTCAGTCCCACCAGAACGTCCAGGAGTGTGCGCCGAGCACCTCGTGCTCGGCGTACGCCCGCAGGGAGCCGTGGTCGCTCTGCTCGATGTTGTCCGGGCAGAACGCGTAGTGCTCGGCGGCGACCGCCTCCGCCTCAGCCGGGGTCCGGGGCGGGGCCGCGACGGAGACGACCAGTTGGTCGTACGTCATCGCCACGATCCGTATCCCGAAGCGGTCCTCCCAGGAGCGGAGGACCGCGCACAGCGGCGCCACGTCCTCCGTGTGGTTGACCGGGCCGCACCAGCCGACGGCCGCCGGGATGTCCGCGCTGCGGCGGGCCGGCACGAGGGCGATGTGCGCCCGCTCCAGCCAACTCCCGCCGCCGGTGAGGGAGTCGGCTACCTCGGCCGCCCGCTCGTCCGGGTCGGCGCCGGGCGGGCCCGCCGCGGCTGGGCCCGGCCAGTCGGCGTCCTCCGACTCGGCCGCGCACTCCTCCCAGAGGTCCGCCAGCACCTCCTCCGCGTCGTGGTCGCCCGGATACGACGCGAGGTCGGGGTCCAACTCCCACTTGTCCGGGTGGGGTTCGCTGTCCGCGTCGGCGCCGAGCAGCACCGGATGCAGGCCCGCCGTGCGGCGCGCGGACGCCAGCCGCAGCCAGTCGCCCGGCGCCGCCGGGGCGTCGGCCCGCCACAGCAGCGGTTCGTCCCAGGGGCCGTCGACCGTCGTGTCGAGCAGCGTCCCGGGCGGGAGGTCGAGACCGAGCGAGCGGCCGGTCGGGTCGGCCGACAGCGTCGGCAGCTGGTTCGGAAGAGTCGCCATGCAGGTGACTTTAGGGCCCGGCACTGACAATGCCCGCGGGGGTCGCGTCGGCCGTGGTCTTCAGTGCGCGGGCCCTTCGAGGCAGCCCCGTTCCGAGGGCCGTCAGCCGGTGCCGAACCATGTTTCGGCGAGCGCGTCCAGCGTCGGCTCCGGCGGCTTGGGCAGCGTGCTCAGATAGTCGGGCAGATTGCTGTAGACGTGCAGCAGCGTGTACGCCATGAGCGTGTGCGGGTCGATCGGCGGGCACCCGTAGGCCCCGTAGAACCGCTTCAGCAGCCGAGGGTCCCCGCACGAGATGAACAGCCCGACGCTCACGAAGTCGTACGCCGGATCGCCGATCATCGCCGGCTCGAAGTCGAAGAGGCCCGTCAGGCGCCAGCTGTTCGGGTCCACGGTCAGATGCTGGCGCATGAACTCCGTGTGCAGCAGTACGCGCCGGGCCGGAGGGGCCAGCGGCACCGAGCTCAGGAACCACGGAATCTGCTCCAGCCAGATGTCCGACAGGCCGACCTCGCGCTGCTGTTCCACCGCGTTCGCCCGCTGCGCGTCGACGAACAGGCCCCAGTCGGAGGGGCCGACGGAGCTCACGAGCGGCGCCGGGTTCAGCGAGTGCAGCGCCGCGAGGGTCTCGCCGGCCTCCGTGACGATACGGTCCTGTTCCGCGGCCGGAATCCGCGGCCACGCGTCGGCCAGGCTCTCGCCGGGCAGCCGGGACATCAGGACGAACGACCAGCCGTTCTTGTACGCCCCCGCCGAGTACACCTGCGGGGTCGGAACCGGCAGCCTGCCGTACACATGGCTCAGTACCCGCTCCTCGCGCCTGGCGTCGATCTCCTCGAAGGCGGGGAACAGCTTGACGACGTGCGCGGCGCCGACGGAGTAGACGGGCAGCGAACCCTCGATGAAGCGGATCAGAGGCTTCACGGTCACCCCGAGGCGCTCGCACAGGTCCATGACCGCGGGCCGCAACAGGGCCTCGTCGCGGACCATGTCGTCCAGCTCCTCGCCGGTCTCAACGAGTGGCAGCACGGGTCAACACCATCCAGACGGCCGGAGTGACGGAGAAGGGCAGTGCAGTGCTCATTGGGCTCCCAGTGCGGTCCAACAGGGCTCTGGATTCCCCGGAGTTGGGGGGTTTGCGCCCCGCAGCATCGCATACTCCGGGGTGCGCCCGAGCACCTCAACCTTTGGCCTTCACTCGTACGGATTGCCAGGTCAGGGCGGGGAGGGGCCACTGGCATATGCGGGCCTCCGTCGCCGCACGGGTCACCTCTATCGCGGGCGTCCGCCTGTCGTGTACGCCTTCAACTTCCTTCACCCGAACGGGGGAATGGACCGGGCCGGTTGTCCTATGCGCCGAGACCCGGGCGCGGCCCCGTGGTGAGGGGCCGCGCCCGGGTCTCGGGTCGGTGCCGGTGATGCTCGGAGGTCGCCCTCGCCCTCGTCAGAGGCGGTCGGGCGTCCTGATGCCGAGCAGGGCCATGCCCTGGTGGAGCGTGCGGGCCGTCAGGTCGACGAGGAACAGCCTGTTCTCGACGACCTCCTTCGGGTTCGCGTCGCTCAGTACGTGGCACTGGTCGTAGAACGTGGTCAGGTGCGACGCCAGCTGGTACAGGTACGAGGCCAGCTTGTGCGGCTCGTACCCCGACGCCACGTCCAGGAGCAGTTCGCCGAACTGGTCCAGGTGCAGCCCCAGCGCGCGCTCCGCCGGGGCCAGTCCGAGCTCAGGGTGGGCCAGCGGACGCACGTCCCCGGCCTTGCGGAGGATCGACTGGATACGGGCGTACGCGTACTGGAGGTACACGCTCGTGTCGCCGTTCAGCGACACCATCTGGTCCAGGTCGAACTTGTAGTCCCGGACGGCCGACGTGGACAGGTCCGCGTACTTCACGGCGCCGATCCCGACGTACCGGCCGTTCTCGACGATCTCGTCCTCGGTCAGGCCCATCTTCTCGGCCTTCTCGCGGACCACCGCCGTGGCACGGTCGATCGCCTCGTCGAGCAGGTCGACCAGCCGGATCGTCTCGCCCTCACGGGTCTTGAACGGCTTGCCGTCCTTGCCCAGCACCGTGCCGAACGCCAGCTGCTCCGCCTTCGCGTCGCCGTTCAGCCAGCCCGCCCTGCGCGCCGTCTCGAAGACCATCTTGAAGTGCAGGGACTGCCGGGCGTCGACCACGTAGATCAGGTTGCTCGCCTTCAGGTCGAAGACGCGGTTCCTGATCGCGGAGAGGTCCGTGGCCGCGTAGCCGTAGCCGCCGTCCGACTTCTTGACGATCAGCGGGACCGGGTTGCCGTCCGGGCCCTTGACGTCGTCGAAGAACACGCACAGGGCGCCCTCGGACCACACCGCCACGCCGGCCTCTTCGAGGAGGCGGCACGTCTCGTCCAGCATGTCGTTGTAGCCCGACTCGCCGACGATGTCCGCGTCCTGGATCTCCATGTCCAGCTTCTCGAAGACCGAGAAGAAGTAGATCTTCGACTCGTCCACGAACTTCTGCCATGTGGCCAGGGTGTGCGGGTCGCCCGCCTGGAGGTCGACCACCCTGCGCCGGGCCCGCGTCTTGAACTCCTCGTCGGAGTCGAAGTGCGTGCGCGCGGCCTTGTAGAGGCGGTTGAGGTTCGACATCGCCTCCTCGCCCGTCACGGCGCCGTCCTCGGCGGCCTCGTGGTCCAGCTCGTGCGGGTGCTCGTCCAGGTACTGGATGAGCATGCCGAACTGGGTGCCCCAGTCGCCGATGTGGTGCCGCCTGACGACGGTCTCGCCGACGAACTCCAGGATCTGGACGACCGCGTCGCCGATCACCGCGGAGCGGAGGTGGCCTACGTGCATCTCCTTCGCCACGTTCGGCTGGGCGTAGTCGATGACCGTCGTGCCCGGGTTCTCCAGGAACGGGATGCCGAGGCGGTCCGCCGGGTCCGTGGCGCGGGCCGCGAGGTTCTCCGTGATGGCCCGGTCCGTGATCGTGATGTTCAGGAAGCCGGGGCCCGAGACCTCGATGTCCTTGATCACGTCACCCTTGACGATCCGGTCGACGACCTGGGTCGCCAGGTCCCTGGGGTTGGCCTTCGCCTTCTTCGCCAGGGCGAGGATTCCGTTGGCCTGGTAGTCCGCCCTGTCGCTGCGTCGCAGCAGCGGGTCCGCGGGCGCGGTCTCCGGCAGGGCTGCCGTGAGCGCGTCCGCCAGGCGCTGGTGGACGTGGGCGGTGAGGGACGTGACCGAGGCCATGGGGTGGGAGCCGTTCTCCTCGTGGGTACGGGTGGGTCTGCCCAGTATCCCACGGTGGGTAAAGCGATTTTCGCCCCCGCCGCCCTTGCCCGTCCCGTCCCTGGAGGCTGCGCCCCCAGACCCCCGCATCGGCCTGAACGGCCTCGTCCTCAAGCGCCGGACGGGCTGAGATGTGCGGGCGGGTTCGGTGTGGCTTGGCGCGCCGTTCCCCGCGCCCCTAAGGGGCGCGGGGCACTGCGC
>NZ_JAPWHT010000201.1:0-17592 GCF_027270795.1 Streptomyces sp. ActVer | reverse complement strand
GACCGACGCACCTACAAAGCCACCCTCAGCATCAACATCTTGACGCCGACGATCAGCCCGTAACTTCACGGCCTTGCGCTTTAGGGCAAGGCCGTGAGGACAAAGCCGGGGCTGCGCCCCCGTCTTTCGTCCTTGGGGCTTTGGGGCGGTAGCCCCTGCCTTCAAGGGGCGCGGGGAACTGCGCGACCAGCCCCCACCGGGCCGCACATTCAGAACACCCGTTGAGCGGCACTCTCCACCGGTCTCGGCGGCACCCCCGGAGTGCCGCCCGGCGGCAGCCGAACCACCGCGTCAAGCCCGCCGGAGGCAGAAGCAGCCGCCCGCAGGAGGACATCCCCGCCACTCGCGTGCGCCAGGCGCTGGACAAGGGCCAGCCCCAGACCCGTACCGCCCTTGGGCGCGTCGGGGGCGCGCCAGAAGCGGTCGAAGGCGCGGCGGCGCTGCTCCTCGGTCATGCCGGGGCCCTCGTCGGTGACGTGGAGTTCGACGCGGGCCGGACCCGCCGGACGGTGACCGAAGCGGCGTTCGTGGGTCTCGGGCCTGCGCAGGTCGATGGACACCGTGGAGTAACGGGGCGACACCCGCAGGGAGTTGGACAGCAGGTTGTCCAGGATCTGCTCGACCGCGCCGGGCAGGGCGAGGACCGGCCCGCCGTAGTCGCCGAGCAGCACGAGCTGTACCCCGTGCTGCTCGAACATCGGCGCCCAGGCCCGGTGCCGCTCCGCGCAGACCCGGTCCAGGTCCACCTTTTCGCGCACCGCCGCGCTCTCGTCGAGCCGGGCCATCGCCAGCAGCCCCTCGACCATCCTGGCGAGCCGGTCGGTCTCGGTCATCGCGGCGGTCAGGTTGCCCCGGGCGTGCAGGGCGATGTCGGACTCCAGGTTCTCCAGGCGCAGCCGCAGCGCGGCGAGGGGCGTCTTGAGCTGGTGCGAGGCCTCGCCCGCGAAGGCGCGCTGGGAGGCGAGGAGGTGTTCGAGGCGGGCGGCCGTACGGTTGAAGGTCGCCGCGAGACTCCGTACCTCCGGCGGCCCCTTGGTGATCGCCACCGGTGTGGAGGGGCCGCCGTCGGCCAACTCGTGGGTGGCGAGCTCCAGTTCGCGGATGGGTCGGCCGGTCCAGCGGGCGATCGCGAAGCCGATGACCGCGACGGCGGTGAGGGCAGCGAGCCCGCCGAGGGCCAGCAGCAGCCAGACGTGGTGCACCCGCGCATGCACCATCTGCGTGGGCAGCGTGATCCACACAGCGCCCTGTTTGTACGAGCCGTGCGCGATCGGCGCCGCGACGGACAGGTACTGGACGCCGCCGATGGTGGAGGTGCGGACGTCCTGCGTCGCGGTTCCCCGCAGCGCCGCCGCGATCCCGGGACGGTCGGCGAGCCCCTGGGTCTCCGTCGCCGACAACGTGTGCGAGCTGGTGACCAGCGCGCCCGACCGGTCGACGATCACCACCTTCCCGCCGATGCGCTCGGCGCAGCGGCTCACCCTGCCGGGCAGGTCCTCCCCCGCGCGGCCGCCCATGGAAAAGGCCAGTGAGGCGTACGCGGAGACCGACTCCGCCTCGTCCTTCGCCATGTTGGTGACCCGCTCCCGCTCGCCCCTGGAGTAGACGAACCCCAGCGGGATCTCCAGGCAGAGCAGGAGCAGCACGGCGAGACTCAGATAGCTGAGCAGGAGGCGACGCGTCACCGGAAGGCCGCCGGCCGGGCTTCGTGGGATCCGCCGTCCGGCAGGTCGTCGTACGCGCCGCTCGACCCGAACGACTCGAACGATCCGTACGAGCCGGAGGCACTGTACGAGCCGGTCGAACCGGATGCGCCGTACGAGCCGGTCGGTCTGCCGGGCTGCTCCCCGTACGAGCCGCCCGTCGCCCCGCCCAGGGTGCCGCCCGGGGCCCCGCCCGCCGAGGGCGGCCGGTTCTGCACGGCCAGTCTGAAACCGACCCCGCGCAGGGTCTGGATCCAGGCCGGGTTCCCCAACTTCCTCCGCAGCGTGGCTACATGGACGTCCAGCGTCTTGGTCGGGCCCTGGTAGTGCGGGTCCCACACCCGGTCCAGGATCTGCTGCCGCGAGTAGACCGCTCCGGGGTCCTCGGTGAGCAGCGCGAGCAGTTCGAACTCCTTCGGCGTCAGCGAGACGGGCGAGTCCCCGACCCAGACCTGCCGGGTGCGGCGGTCGACGACGAGGGGGCCGGGGGCGGGCGGCGTCCCGGCGACCGGCTCCGACTCGGCATCGAGTGCTCCTTCGACGGGCCCCACCGACGCCGCCCGCCGAGGCCGCCCGGCCGGAATCGGCGGCGCGAACTCGAAGGCCGGCCCGGCCTCGAAGGAGCGCGACGACTGGTCGTAGGGATCGTGGGGGTCGTACGCGTCGGCGGACCGGGTGGCGCCGGACGACAGGTCGTACGGGTCCTGGGCACGGGTGTCTCCGGAGGAGCCGTACGAGGTCGATGCGCGGGTGCCGTCGGCCCGGTCGGCCCGGTCGTACGGGGACCGCGTGCCTGTGCCGTCGGACGGGTCGTACGAAGACCGCGTGCCTGTGCCGTCGGTCCGGTCGTACGAGGATCGGGCGCCCGATGCGGCATCCGCCCCCGCGGCAGCCGGTCCCGGTTCGCCCGAACCGGCCCTGCCTCGCCCGGTGTTGCCCGCCTCAGAGCCGCCACGCGCGGAGCCTCCCCACCCCGCGGTGTCCCGTCGCGCGCTGTCCCGCCCATGGGTGTCCCGCCCGGGCATGTCCGCCCCCGCAGAGAACGACTCACCCGCGAACGGTTCGCCGCCGAACGACTCGCCCCTGAACGGCTTCTCCTCCCGGGGCTCCGAGGCCCGGGTTTCCGCGGCCCGGGGTTCCGCAGCCCGGGGTTCGTCCAGCGGTTCCGCGTCCCGGGGCCAGGCGCCGGAGGTCCCGGTGCCCGGAGAGGAACCCGACTCGTACGCCCCCTCGGAGCGGGACCGCCAGTCGGACGAGCCGGCACCCGAGTACCCGGCATCCGGAGACCCGGCACCCGGAGACCCGGAACTCGGAGCCCCCGAACCGAGCGTCCCTCCGGCGGCGGGGGCCCCGTCGCCGAGCAGGCCGGTCACCCGCACGCCCGCCCCCAGGGTCCCCGACCCGAGCGGACCCGTACTGAGCTGGCTCGCGCCGAGCGGCCCCGCGCCGAACGGGCCCACCACAGGCGTCCCACCCGGCGGAGTCGCCATGAACTCACCCTCGGTCAGGCCCTGTTGGAGGCCGCGGCCCTGCTGGGTGCGTCGGGTGACCGCCCGTATCCGGGCCACCAGCTCGCGCAGGCTGAAAGGTTTCGCCAGATAGTCGTCCGCGCCGAGTTCAAGACCCAGAACGCGGTCGGCCTCCTCGCCGCGCGCGCTGAGGATGATGACGGGCACGTCGGAGTACTGCCGGATCCCCCGGCAGACGTCGATGCCGTCCATGTCGGGCAGCCCCAGGTCGAGCAGGACGACATCGCCGTACGGCCCTCTCAGACCGGCGGCCCCGGTCGAGACGTGGTCGACCGTCAGCCCGAAGTGGCCCAGACCCTCGGCGAGCGGCTCGGCGATCGTCTCGTCGTCCTCGATGAGCAGCACTCGTACGCCCATAGGTCCTGTTCTCCCCATGAATCCGGACAGCACGAATTCCGTGCCGTGGAGGAGACACGCTACAAGAGCCGTCATGGGCACGTCGCCTATACCGGAGGTAATGTGACCGGCTGCTCAAAAACCTTCCGTGGATGGCTCGTTGACGATGATTCAGCCCGGCCGGGACGAAATATGGGCCATTCCTGGTCGCGCTCTAGTGTTCCCTTAACCTTCGCCTGGCAGTCGCCCCTCTACGGTGAGAGCACGACGGGAAAGCCCTGGTCGAACCCCCTGCCGGGAGGAACCGTGAAGGCACTGCTGGACCGCGCCCGCTCGTTCAAGAGGCGCGTCGATTTCGAGAGCGGCGAATACCGGAAGCTGGCCGAAGGCCAATATCCGGAGGCATTGTTCATTACCTGCTCGGACTCGCGGGTCATACCCGCCCTGATCACGGGCGCACGGCCCGGAGAGATATTCGAGCTGCGGAACGCAGGCAATATCGTGCCACCGCACGGACGGCAGGGCGCGTCCGGCGAGGCCGCCACCATCGAGTACGCACTGGAGGTGCTCGGCGTTCAGGACATCGTCGTGTGTGGCCACTCCCACTGCGGCGCGATGGGCGCCCTGAAGTCCGGCGACGACCTGTCCTCGCTGCCCGGGGTGGACGCCTGGCTCGACCTGGCCCGCCCGGAGCTCGCGCCGTTGCTCGACGGGGCCTTCGAGGACCCGTCGATGCCGGCCGTGGCCCAGCTCAACGTCGTCAACCAGCTTGCGGCACTGCGGAGTTACCCGGTGGCCAAGCCACGGCTCGACTCGGGCCGGCTGCGGCTGCACGGCTGGTACTACGAGGTCGACACCGGCCAGGTCCACGAGCTGGACGAGGACGGCAGCTTCCGGGTGCACGCCGCATGAGCGGGATGCACGCACGCGGACGCGTACCGGCGCACGCCAGGATCCCGGACGCCCCGCCCGTCCCGGACTTCCCCGCCCCGAACGCCCCCGCCCACGCCCCCACGTACGCCCCGGACATCACGCCGACGGCCGCCTCCCCGACGAGCAGGACGGCCAAGACGCCCAAGACGGACAGGGCCGCCAGGTCGGCCGGGTCGGACAAGAACGGCAAGGGGCCGAAGGTCGACCTCGCCACCGAGATCACCGCCTCGCTCGTCGTCTTCCTCGTCGCGCTGCCCCTGTGCATCGGCGTGGCCGTCGCCTCCGGGGTCCCCGCCGAGCTGGGCATCATCTCCGGTGTCATCGGCGGCCTGGTGGTCGGCGCGGCGCGCGGCAGCACGCTCCAAGTCAGCGGCCCGGCGGCCGGGTTGGCGGCCCTGGTTGCGGAGACGGTCCTCGAGTACGGCGTCGCCATGCTCGGTGTGATCGTCCTCGGCTCGGGCATCCTGCAGATCGTCCTGGGCCTGGTCCGACTCGGCAGGATCTTCCAGGCGATCTCCCTGGCCGTCGTCCAGGGCATGCTCGCGGGCATCGGACTCCCGCTGATGTTCAGCCAGTTGTACCCGATGTCCGACTCCAAGGCCCCGGGCACCCCGATCGAGAACATGGCCGGCCTCCCCGGTCTGATCGCCGACACCTTCGCCGACCCCCAGGCGCTGATCGCCGCGGGACTCGGCGTCGTCACCATCGTGCTCAGCTTCCTGTGGAAGAAGATGCCGGGCCCGGTCAAGAAGATCCCGGCCGCGCTCGTGGCCGTCGGGATCGGTATCGGGGTCGCCTCCCTGCCGGGCGTGGACGTGAAGACGCTCCAGGTGGGCAACCTGCTCGCGTCCGTGAACGTCCCCGGTCCGGCCGAGTTCGCGGGCCTGGCCGACGTCGGGATCATCACCGCGATCCTCACCTTCACGGTGATCGCCTCGGCGGAGAGCCTCTTCACGGCCGCCGCGGTGGACCGTATGCACAGCGGCCCGCGCACCCGCTACAACCCCGAACTCATCGCCCAGGGCGCCGGAAACACCGTGGCGGGCCTCCTCGGCGCGCTCCCCATCACGGCGGTCGTGGCGCGCAGCTCCGCGAACGTCCAGGCGGGCGCCAAGACGCGGCTGTCCCGCACCCTGCACGGCCTGTGGCTGCTGGCCTTCGCGCTGCTCCTGCCCCAGGTCCTCGCCCTGATCCCGATCGCCGTCCTCGCGGGCGTCCTCGTGCACAGCGGGTGGAAGCTCTTCGCCCCCGAGGAGTTCCCGAAGATGTGGCGCCAGGACCGGGGCGAGTTCGCGGTCATGACCCTCACCACGCTGGTCATCGTGGCGACCGCGCTCCTCGAAGGCGTCCTCTTCGGCCTCGCCGCCGGGATCGTGCTGGCCGCGCTGCGCATGTCGCAGACCGTCATCAAGCAGCACCTTGAGGAGGACACCGCCAAGGTCGTCATGGCGGGCAACGCCACGTTCCTGCGGCTGCCGCAGCTGATCGAGGCGCTGGAGGCCGCCGCGGAGGCGGGCAAGCCGCGCATTCGGCTCGACCTGACAGGTGTGACCCACCTGGATCATGCGTGCCGCAACCAGGTCGAGGATTTCGTCGCCCAGCAGCGGGGGTTCGGGCTGCGGGTGGAGCTGCTGATGCCGGGGCCGGCCAAGCCGGTCGGCACGCCTGCGCCTGTGGCGGACCCGGCTGTCGGTGAGCAGGCCCACGCGACCGGGGCCACGCTGCCCAGGCGGCCGTACGCGTCCACGGGTGCGGGGCCGACGCAGGGGCCCGGGCCCACGGCCGAGTGGTTCTACCTCGACACGCGGCCCATGCCTGAGGAGTACGCCTCTCGTTGAGCTCCGCGGGTTGTTCGTACGTGCGGGTTCGTTGTGGCTGGTCGCGCAGTTCCCCGCACCCCTGGAGGGGCGCTGTCCCTCGGGCGTGCTTACGCTGTGAAGCCACTCTTACGCGGAGGGAGCCAAGGCCATGAGCGGCTGGAACGCGCACGACATTCCCGACCAGAGCGACCGTACCGTCGTCGTCACCGGGGCGAACAGTGGGATCGGGTATGTCACCGCCCGTGAACTGGCCCGGCGGGGCGCCCGGGTCGTCCTCGCGTGCCGCAGCGAGAGCCGCGGCACCGAGCCCGCCGACCGACTGGCCATCGAAGTGCCGGACGCGGACGCGGAGTTCGCGCGTCTCGACCTCGGGGACCTGGACTCCGTACGGGAGTTCGCGGCGGCGTACGGGCGGAGGTACGACCGTCTGGACCTGCTCGTCAACAACGCGGGCTTGATGGCGTTGCCGCAGGGGCACACGGCGGACGGGTTCGAGACGCAGTTCGGGGTCAACCACCTCGGGCACTTCGCGCTCACCGGGCTGTTGCTGCCGCCGCTGCTCGCCACGCCCGGCGCCCGCGTGGTGAGCGTGTCCAGCTTCGTGCACGCGCTGGCCAACATCGACATCAACGACCTCAACAGCGAGCGGAAGTACGGGCGTTGGACCGCATACGGGCGTTCCAAGACGGCCAACCTGCTGTTCGTGCACGAGCTGGCGCGCCGGCTCGCCGCCACCGGCTCCGACGTCGTGGCGGCGGCCGCGCACCCCGGGTACGCCGCCACCAACCTCATGACCGTGGCCCCGAGGATGCAGGGCCGCAGGACCTCCGAACGGTTCATGGAGATCGGCAGCCGCTTCGTCGCCCAGTCCGCGGAGGCGGGTGCCCTCCCCACGCTGTACGCGGCGACGGCACCCGGCGTACGCCCGGACTCCTTCACCGGCCCCTCGATCCTCGGCCTCCGCGGCTCCCCCGCGAAGTCGCGGCGCGCCAAGTGGACCCTCAACGACCGGGCGGGCCAACGGCTTTGGGAGGAGTCGGAGCGGCTGACGGGTGTCACGTACGACGCGCTGAAGGTGTGACGCGGGGATACGTGCGGCCCACGGATGGCATGACGCACAGGTATACGGGGCACACCAGACGGTGACGCGTACACGTCACCGCCTGGCCATGGCGCGTCCACCCCGCACTCCTAGGCTCCGGCGGTGCGCGACCCCGTCCCCCGACCGGCGGACGGGGCGGTCACAGCACCCCCTTGGAGCGACAGTGGAACGTCGTACCCTCCTGCGCGCGGCCGTCCTCGGCGGTTCGTCCGCCGTCTTCGGCGGAACCCTGTGGCGCGGCGCCGCGTACGCCGCACCCGCCCAGCCCGGCACCGGCCCGTACGGGGCACTCGGCGCGGCGGACGCGAACGGCGTCAGGCTGCCGAGCGGCTTCACCGGCCGGGTGATAGCCAGGTCCGGCCAGACGGTCACCGGCACGTCCTACACCTGGCACAACGCCCCTGACGGCGGGGCCTGTTACGCCGATGGCACCGGCTGGATCTACGTCTCCAACTCGGAGATCAACCCCTCCGGCGGCGCGAGCGCGGTGAAGTTCTCGTCGGCGGGCGCGGTCACGGGCGCGTACCGCGTGCTGTCCGGCACCAGGCAGAACTGCGCGGGCGGCAAAACCCCGTGGAACACCTGGCTCTCCTGCGAAGAGGTGTCCCTCGGCTACGTGTACGAGACGGACCCGTGGGGCGTGAACGCGGCCGTGCGCCGGGACGCGATGGGCCGCTTCAAGCACGAGGCGGCGGCGGCCGACCCGGTGCGCAGGGTCGTCTACCTGACGGAGGACGAGACGAACGGCTGCCTCTACCGCTTCGTCCCCACCACCTGGGGCAACCTGTCCGCCGGCACCCTCCAGGTCATGGTCGCCGGGACCGCCACCTCCGGCTCCTTCACCTGGGCGAACGTGCCCGACCCGGACGGCTCCCCCACCACGACCCGTACGCAGGTCTCCGGCTCGAAGAAGTTCAACGGCGGCGAGGGCTGCCACTACGCCGACGACACGGTCTGGTTCACCACCAAGGGCGACAACCGCGTCTGGCAGCTCAACCTGGCCTCCAACACATACGAGTTGGCGTACGACGACTCGCTCGTGACCTCCGGCACGGCCCCGCTGACCGGCGTCGACAACATCACCGGCAGCGCCTCGGGCGACCTGTTCGTCGCGGAGGACGGCGGCAACATGGAGATCTGCGTCATCACACCGAACGACGTGATCGCCCCGTTCCTGCGCATCGACGGCCAGTCCGGCTCGGAGATCACCGGACCCGCCTTCTCCCCCGACGGAACCCGCCTCTACTTCTCCAGCCAGCGCGGCACCAGCGGAAGTTCGTCGGGCGGCATCACGTACGAGGTGAGGGGTCCGTTCCGCTCGTAACCGCCACTCCGCGACACCGGCAAGCACGCGGACCGGGTTCGTACACCCACGCGGGCGCGCACGCGGGCCGGGTTTACAGATGACGGACCCATGAGCGGAGAGCTACCGTCCGGTCACGTCACGTTCGCATCACGGGTCCGTCATTCCGCCACCGCACCACCAGCCCCCTAATACTTTCGTCACCTCAAATCCGACTGATCGTCCTCCGTGATCATGCGTACGGATAACGACCCAAATCTGAGGTGCTCTCGTGAAGTTGCTCCGCAAGCCCGCCGCCGTTGCCGTCGCCGCGCTGGCGCTCACCGCCCTGTCGGCCACCACCGCCCAGGCCCACGACGGCAACCACCCGTTCAAGAACTGCACCGAGGCGTACGAGAACGGGTTCTCCGACATCCCCAGGAGCGACACGCAGCACTACGCCAACGACCTGGACCGCGACCAGGACGGCATCGGCTGCGACCAGCCACCCTCGGACTTCGTCCCCGCGGAGGACCAGGGCAAGGACGACAACGGCACCGAGGACACCGCCTCCGACACCGGCGAGAAGAACACCGACCTGGCGGAGACCGGCGGCAGCGGCGCCACGGCGTACATCGCGGGCGGCGGCGCGGCGGTCCTGCTCGCGGGCGGCGGCGTGCTGTTCACGGTGCGCAGGCGCGCCAACTCCCGCTGACTTCAGACGGGAAGACGCCCCGCCACAGGACCGCCCCCGTCACGGAAGCACCACGAAGGGGCGGCGCCTCCGCACAGGTGCCGCCCCTTCGTCTTTCGTGCGCCGGGGCCGTAATCCGTCGGTGAGGGTGGGATGGCGGACTACGACCCCGGGGTCATTCAGGCCCCCTACCGGTGGTCGCTCCCCTGCGAGGAAGACGCCGCCCGCCCCGCCTCCAGCCTCGCCACCGGAATCCGGAACGGGGAGCAGGAGACGTAGTCGAGGCCCACCTCGTGGAAGAAGTGGACGGACTCCGGGTCGCCGCCGTGTTCGCCGCAGACGCCGAGTTTGAGGTCGGGGCGGGTCTCGCGGCCGGCCTTCACCGCGGACTTGACCAGGGAGCCCACGCCGTCCCGGTCGATCGTCTCGAAGGGGCTGACGCCGAAGATGCCCTTCTCCAGGTAGGCGGTGAAGAACGAGGCCTCGACGTCGTCCCGGCTGAAGCCCCACACCGTCTGGGTCAGGTCGTTCGTGCCGAAGGAGAAGAACTCCGCCGCCTCCGCGATCTGACCGGCGGTCAGTGCGGCTCGCGGCAGCTCGATCATCGTGCCGATGGACAGCTTCAGGTCCGTACCGGTCGCGGCCTGGACCTCCGCGATGACCTGGTCGGCCTCCTCGCGCACGATCTCCAGCTCCTGGACCGTACCCACCAGCGGGATCATGATCTCCGCGCGCGGGTCGCACTTGGCGGCCTTCCGCTCGGCGACGGCCTCGGCGATCGCCCGTACCTGCATGGTGAAGAGACCGGGGATCACCAGACCCAGGCGCACACCGCGCAGGCCCAGCATCGGGTTCTGCTCGTGCAGGCGGTGCACCGCTTGGAGGAGCCGCAGGTCGTTCTCGTTGGAGTCCTTGCGGGACTCGGCGAGCGCGACGCGGACCGACAGCTCCGTGATGTCCGGCAGGAACTCGTGCAGCGGCGGGTCCAGGAGACGGACGGTGACCGGGAGGCCGTCCATCGCCGAGAACAGCTCCACGAAGTCCTGCTTCTGGAGCGGCAGGAGCGCCTTCAGCGACTCCTCGCGCTCGGCCTCCGTGTCCGCGAGGATCAGGCGCTCGACCAGCTCACGACGGTCGCCGAGGAACATGTGCTCCGTACGGCACAGACCGATGCCCTGGGCGCCGAAGCGGCGGGCGCGCAGCGCGTCCTCGGCGTTGTCCGCGTTGGCGCGCACCCGCAGGCGGCGCTTGCGGTCGGCGAACGCCATGATCCGGTGCACGGCCTCGACCAGTTCGTCGGCGTCGTTGGCGCCCGCGTGCATCCGGCCCTCGAAGTACTCCACGACGGGGGACGGGACGACCGGGACCTCGCCCAGGTACACCTTGCCGCTCGAACCGTCGATCGAGATCACGTCGCCCTCTTCGACGACGTGCCCGCCCGGCACCGTCATCCGGCGCCGCTTGGTGTCGACCTCCAGCTCCTCCGCGCCGCACACACAGGTCTTGCCCATGCCGCGCGCGACCACGGCCGCGTGGGAGGTCTTGCCGCCGCGGGAGGTGAGGATGCCCTCGGCCGCGATCATGCCGTCCAGGTCGTCGGGGTTGGTCTCCCGGCGGACCAGGATGACCTTCTCGCCGGAACGCGACCACTTCACGGCCGTGTACGAGTCGAAGACCGCCTTGCCGACCGCCGCGCCCGGCGAGGCGGCGATGCCCCGGCCGACCTGCGACACCTTCGCCTCGTCGTCGAAGCGCGGGAACATCAGCTGGGCCAGCTGGGCGCCGTTGACGCGCTGGAGCGCCTCGGCCTCGTCGATGAGCCCCTGGTCCACGAGCTGTGTGGCGATACGGAAGGCCGCGCCCGCCGTCCTCTTGCCCACCCGCGTCTGGAGCATCCACAACTGCCCGCGCTCGATGGTGAACTCGATGTCGCAGAGGTCCTTGTAGTGGTTCTCCAGCGTCGCCATGATCTGCATGAGCTGGTCGTACGACTTCTTGTCGATCTGCTCCAGCTCGGCGAGCGGGACCGTGTTGCGGATGCCCGCGACCACGTCCTCGCCCTGCGCGTTCTGCAGGTAGTCGCCGTACACGCCCTGGTGGCCACTGGCCGGGTCGCGGGTGAAGGCGACGCCCGTGCCGGAGTCCGGGCCGAGGTTGCCGAAGACCATGGAACAGACGTTGACGGCCGTGCCGAGATCGCCCGGGATGCGCTCCTGGCGGCGGTAGAGCTTGGCCCGGTCGGTGTTCCAGGAGTCGAAGACCGCGTGGATGGCGAGGTCCATCTGCTCGCGCGGGTCCTGCGGGAAGTCGCGCCCGGCCTCGGTCTTGACGATCTTCTTGAACTTGGTGACGAGCTTCTTGAGGTCGGCCGCTTCGAGGTCCGTGTCGACGGTGACCTTCTTGGCGTCCTTGGCCGCCTCCAGCGCGTCCTCGAAGAGCTCTCCCTCGACGCCGAGGACCGTCTTGCCGAACATCTGGATCAGCCGGCGGTACGAGTCCCACGCGAAGCGGTCGTCACCGGCCTGCTTGGCGAGGCCCTGTACGGACTTGTCGGAGAGGCCGATGTTCAGGACGGTGTCCATCATGCCCGGCATCGAGAACTTCGCCCCGGAACGGACCGAGACGAGGAGCGGGTCGTCGGCCTGGCCGAGCTTCTTGCCCATCTTCGCTTCGAGGGCGTCGAGGTGTGCACTCACCTCGTCACGCAGTGCCGCCGGCTCGTCGCCACTGTCGAGGTAGGTCTTGCAGGCCTCGGTGGTGATGGTGAAGCCGGGAGGCACGGGAAGGCCGAGGTTGGTCATCTCGGCGAGGTTGGCACCCTTGCCACCAAGGAGATCCTTGAGGTCCTTGTTGCCCTCGGTGAAGTCGTAAACGAACTTCACGTCCGCGATGCCGCTGTCGCCGCTCTCAGCTACGTGGGGATCTTTGTTTTCCGACACGGGTCTCGACTCCTCGAGGACGCGGTGGCTGCCCTGACGACGGGGAACATACCCAGATCGAAGGCGCCTGGGTACGTCCACTTGCGCGTCATACGACCGTAACCACCCGTCCGCCAGCAGATCGAAAGTCAAGGAGAGGTAAGCCGGGCCACCCGACAGCGTTCACTTCTTGAACGAGTCCACACCCACACACCTGGAATATCGCTCACATGAGCGGAACTCGACACGCCTGAGTTCACGTCGTAAATGATCAAAGGGTGGCACTGAGTGCCACCCTTTGAGAAGTGCACCCGCTCAAGATCCGCTCATCTGAGCGAAACCCCGATCAGGCGTGGCGAGAATCACGCAGTTTTCGGCGCCCGGATTTCACCATGCGGACCGGTACGGAGACGGAAACGTGACCGTCACACGCCCATGGCGAGCAGCCGCTCCTCGACCCGCTCGGGCGCGTACAGATGCTCCACGACCATCGCACCGGCCCCGACCAGGCCCGCCCGCTCACCGAGCCGTGAGGTGACGACGTCCAGGTGGGCGGTGGAGCGGGGCAGGGCCCGCTGGTACAGGAGCTCGCGGACGCCGGTCAGGAACGCCGTCCCGGCCAGATCCCCGGCGATCATCAGGACGCCTGGGTTGAGCAGCGTCACCACGGTCGCCAGTACGTCACCGACGTGCCGCCCGGCCTCCCTCGCGAGCGCGGCCGCGCCGGGATGCCCGGAGGCCAGCAGATCGCGCACATCTGAGCCGGACGCGGCCGGAACGCCCGTCTCCGCCAGCCTGCGCGCGACCGCGCCACCGCTCGCGACGGCCGCGAGGCACCCGAACGACCCGCACCTGCACAGCGCGTCGGCGCCCTCCGGGACCCGGATGTGCCCGATGTCCCCGGCGCCGCCGTCGATGCCCCGGTAGATCGCACCGCCGACGACCACACCGGCTCCGATACCGGTGGAGACCTTCACGAGCACGAACGCCGAGCAGTCGGGGTGGCCGGTGCGCTGTTCCCCGTACGCCATGAGGTTGGCGTCGTTGTCGACGAGGACCGGGACGGCGCCGGCGCCCGTGTGCTCGGTGAAGGCGCGGGTGAGGCGGCCTCTTATGTCGTAGCCGTCCCAGCCGGGCATGATCGGCGGCTGGACGACCCGGCCGGTCTCGCTGTCCACGGGCCCCGGCACGGCGAGCCCGATGCCGCACACCTCGTGCGCCCGGTGCCCGGCCTTCTCCAGGAGCTCCGCGAACCAGCGGCCCAGCTCGGCGAGGACCGCGTCCGGGCCCTCCTCGATCAGCAGCGACCCCGTGTGCTCGGCCAGCAGCTCACCGGTCAGGGACAGTACGGCGGCGCGGGCGTGCCGGGTGTCGAGGTCGGCGGTGAGGACGACGGCGTGTGAGTCGTCGAACTCCAGGCTGACCGAGGGACGGCCGCCGAGCGGCGAGTCCACCGGGCCCGCGGCGCCCTCACGGAGCCACCCGGCCCGGAACAGCCGCTCCAGCCGCTGTCCGACCGTGGCCCGCGACAGCCCGGTGACCTGCTGCAAGGCCCCGCGCGTGGTCGCGCGCCCGCTGCGCACCAACTCCAGCAGGTCGCCGGAGCTCGCCTGGCTCCCGGTCTTCCCGGCGCGTGTGGCCATTCCGCTACTCCCTGTGGTTCCGGTCATACGGACCCCTTGCGCTCACCAACTCTGCATTACATATTGAGTTTTGCGTGTTAAATAGACGTAACCCTACGGTAGCTACTGCCGAACTGGTCGGCCGCATGTCTTCGGGGAGACCTGAGTGGACCGCACAACCCAGCTCACCGCCCGTCGCACCGGGATCGTGGATCCCGTACGCACCGCGACCTCACCGCCGTTCTCCGGCCATGGTGAGATCGCCCCTTCCAGGGTGGCCGTATACGATCCGGTCCGCCCGGCGGGATCGCTGCACCTCAGGGCGGCCGAGGTACTGCACGGCAACTGGACCGGCACGTCCACGGTCCCCTCGCGCGGTCTGTACCCCCACCAGTGGTCCTGGGACTCCGCGTTCATCGCGATCGGCCTGCGCCATCTGTCGCCGCTGCGGGCGCAGGTCGAGCTGGAGACACTGCTCGACGCGCAGTGGGACGACGGCCGGATTCCGCACATCGTGTTCAACCCCTCCGTCCCCCTCGACGCGTACTTCCCGAGCCCCGACTTCTGGCGCTCCTCGACCGCGGGGCGCGCTGCGGGCGCCCCGCGCACCGTACAGACGTCGGGCATCGTGCAGCCACCGGTGCACGCGCTGGCGGCCTGGCTGGTGCACGTCTCCGACCCGGGTCTGTCCCGGGCGCGGTCCTTCCTGTCCCGGATCTACCCGCGACTGGCGGCCTGGCACCGCTATCTGCTGCACCGCCGGGACCTGGGCGGCGGGGGCCTCGCCTCGGTGGTCCACCCCTGGGAGCAGGGCATGGACAACGCGCCGAGCTGGGACGCCCCGCTCTCCCGCGTGACGCCCGCCCCGGCCAGCTCCTTCCGCCGCGCGGACCTCGACCACGGCGCCGCGGAGGACCGGCCGACGGACCTGGACTACGGACGGTACGTACGGCTGGCGACGGACTACCGGGACGGGGAGTACGCGGACGGCACCGCCGGCACCGACGGCTTCGCGGTGGAGGACCCGGCCTTCAACGCGCTCCTGATCGCCTCCGAGCACGCGCTGGCGCGGATCGCGCGGGAGCTGGGCGCGACGGGCACGGCCCGGCACGCGCGCGCGGAGCGGCTGACCGCGGCGCTCGTCGACCGGCTGTGGGACCCGGCCGAGGGCATGTTCTTCTGCCGGGACGTGCGCACGGACGAGCTGATCCCCGAGCGCGGCGTCTCCGGCCTCGTCCCGCTGCTGCTCCCGACGCTCCCCCGCGACACGGCCGCCACGCTCGTACGGACGCTGCAGGGGCCGCACTTCGGGCTCGGCGACTCGACCCGGCTCGTCCCGAGCTACGACCTGACCGGGCACGCCTTCGACCCGCACCGGTACTGGCGCGGTCCGGCCTGGTTCAACACCAACTGGCTGGTGGAGCGCGGACTCAGGCTGCACGGGGAGCACGCGCGCGCTCAGAAGCTGCGGGGCGCACTGCTGGAGACGGCGGACACCTCCGGGTTCGCGGAGTACGTGGATCCGTACACCGGCGAGGCCTGCGGAGCACTCGGTTTCAGCTGGACCGCGGCGCTGACGCTGGACCTGCTGCACGAGGCACCCGAAGCGGTGCACAGCACGACGGAAGAGTTCGGCAAGGGCGCCAAGGGAGGGGACCGGCGATGACGGACCGGCATCATCTGCTCGTGCACGGTGGGACGTTCGCGGCCGTGGGCGACGGCGGGGACATCAACGGAGTGCGCGGCGCCAGTTCGCCCCACGGGCTGTTCGTGCGCGACGCCCGGCACCTGAGCCGCTGGCAGCTGACCGTCGACGGGGCGGTGCCCGAGGCGCTGACGCCGGTCGCGGACGGCGACACGGCCCGCTGTGTGCTCGTACCGCGCGGCGGCCGGCAGGAGCCGCCCGCGTACACGATCTTCCGTGAACAGGCCGTGGCGGACGGCGCGTTCGTCGAGTCCCTGCGCGTCACCAGCAACCGTCCGGCGCCGACGACGGTCCGGATCGCGGTCACCGCGGACGCCGACTTCACGGACCAGTTCGAGCTGCGCTCCGACCACCGGACGTACACGAAGATCGGCGTGGTCCGCTCCCGCCAAGTCCTCGACGACGGCGTGGAGTTCACCTATCAGCGCGGGGAGTGGCGGTCCTGTACGACCGTGACGTCCGAGCCCGCGCCGGACGGCGTGGAGGAGACCGGCACGGGCGCACGCCGCCTCGTGTGGACCCTCGAACTCCAGCCGCACGAATCGGCCGAGCTGGCCCTCCGGGTGGCGGCGCGCCCGCACGGTATGCCGCACCCGGAGGTGCCCCCCTCCCCGGCCGCCGCCAACGCCCGACTCCTCGCGCTGGAAGGGGAGTTCGCGGAGGGCGTGCCCTTCCCGACGGGCTGGCCCGAGCTCGCCGCGGCCTGCGCGCGGGGCCTGTCCGACCTGGCCGTGCTCCAGGTCCCCGCAACGGGCCCCGACGGAGAGGAACTTCGCGTCCCGGCGGCCGGAGTGCCGTGGTTCCTGACCCTGTTGGGCCGCGACGCCCTCCTCACCTCACTCTTCGCGCTCCCCTACCGCCCCCAACTGGCCGCCGCCACCCTGCCCGCGCTCGCCGCGGCCCAGGCGACCGAGGTCGGCGTGGGCACGGTGGCCCAGCCGGGCAAGATCGTGCACGAGATGCGGCACGGCGAGCTGGCCCACTTCGGGCAGGTTCCGTACGGGCGTTACTACGGCTCGGTCGACGCGACCCCGCTCTTCCTCGTCCTCCTCGGCGCGTACGTCGAGCAGACGGGTGACACGACACTCGCCCGCCGCCTGGAGCCCAACGCCCGGGCGGCGATCGGCTGGATGCTGGACCACGGCGGGCTGACCTCGCGCGGATATCTCGTCTACCGCGCGGACGAGGGCGGCCTCGCCAACCAGAACTGGAAGGACTCCCCCGGCGCCATCTGCTCCGGCGACGGCTCCCGGCCGACCGGTCCGGTGATGGCCGCGGGCGCGCAGGGCTACGCGTACGACGCGCTGCGCCGGACCGCCCACCTGGCCCGGACCGTGTGGGACGACGAGGTGTACGCGGCGCTCCTCGAACAGGCCGCGGCGGATCTCCGTGACCGGTTCCAGCGGGACTTCTGGATGCCGGACCACTCCTTCCCGGCGCTCGCCCTCGACGGCGACGGCAACCACGTCGACGCGCTCGCGTCCGACGCGGGGCATCTGCTCTGGTCCGGGCTGCTGGAC
Source organism: Streptomyces sp. ActVer (assembly GCF_027270795.1). Classification (NCBI taxonomy): domain Bacteria; kingdom Bacillati; phylum Actinomycetota; class Actinomycetes; order Kitasatosporales; family Streptomycetaceae; genus Streptomyces; species Streptomyces sp. ActVer. The sequence continues at coordinate 428 of NZ_JAPWHT010000201.1, read as the reverse complement.
AAGGAGTACGGGGAGCTGGTGGGGCGGCGGTTGCTGGAGCCGGACTTCTTCTCCGGGTGGGGTGTCCGCACGGTTGCCTCGGGCCAGCCCGCGTACCATCCGCTGTCCTACCACCGGGGTTCGGTGTGGCCCCACGACAACGCGCTGATCACGCTGGGGCTGGCGCGGTACGGGCTTCATGACGAGGCTCGTACGGTCGCCCATGCGCTGGTCGACGCGGCGACGGCGGCGGGGCACCGGCTGCCGGAGGTTCTCGCGGGGTACGGCCGCGATACGCATGCGGAGCCGGTGCCGTACCCGCACGCGTGCGTCCGCGAATCCCGTTCGGCTGCGGCGCCGTTGGCGTTGCTCACCGCCGTGGGGGGTACCTGAGGTCTGACACCGAGTGCGGGTCCTCTGTGGCTGGTCGCGCAGTTCCCCGCGCCCCT
>NZ_JAPWHT010000200.1:0-17608 GCF_027270795.1 Streptomyces sp. ActVer | reverse complement strand
GGTGGGGGCCGCGTTCGCCACCGGCCTCGGGTTCGCGGCGGTCGCGGTCGCCTCGGTGGAGGGGCAGGTGTCCACCTCGTACTTTCACGGTCTCCTGAACCAGCCTGGGCAGCGCGCCGGGGTGATCGTCACGCTGCTGCTCCTGTGGGTGCCGGTGCTCGGCTTCCTCGGCCAGTGCGCACGCATCGGCGCCGTGCACCGCGACCGCAGGCTGGCCGGGCTGCGCCTCGCCGGGGCGACGCCGAGGCAGGTGCGGCGCATCGCGGCCCTGGAGGCCGGCCTCGCCTGTCTGCTGGGGTCGGCCGTCGCCTCGGTGTTCTGCGCGCTCCTCATGGTGAGCCTGTTGCGGCAGCAGCTTCCGCTGCCGGCCTGGGGCGGCTTCGCCCTGGTGGCGTTCGGCGTGCCCCTCCTCGCCGTGCTGGTGAGTGTGGTCGCGCTGCGCCGGGTCGTGGCCTCACCGCTCGGCCGGGTGCGCCGGGTGCGGCCGCGCCACGGCCGGGTCGCCACCCTCACCCTTGTGGTGCCGACGGTACTGGTGGGCCTGGCTGCCCTGCTGATCGTCATGCGGAGCACCGGACCGGGGGCCACCTCGTTCCCGCTGCTGGTGTTCTCCGCGGTGGCGCTGACCGGTGCGGGCTCGGTGGCGGTTGCCGGGATCACCGCACGGACCATCGGCAGGCGGCTCGCCGCCCGGACCGGAAACCCCGCGGTCCTGATCGCCGCCGAACGGCTCCGGGCCGACCCGTGGGCCACCGCGCGCACCAACGCGGCCGTACTCCTGGTGGCCGTCGTGGGTGTCGGCTTCGTGGGCGTGCGCCAGATCTTCCTCCACTCCGTGCATCACCCGGAGCAGGGCCTGCCCCACAGCCCCGAGGACTTGGCGTTCTACACCACCGGCGCCGACCTGGCGGGCGCCGCCGTCCTGATCGCGCTGCTGATCAGCCTGGGCGGTCTTGCCGTGGGCACCGCCGAGTCGCTCGCCATCCGGCGCCGGGGCCTCGCCGCGCAGGCCGCGGCGGGCGTACCGCAGAAGGTGCTGGGCCGGGCGCTGCTCCTTGAGACCGCGCTGCCGCTGGCCCCGGCGATGCTGCTCGCGGGCTTCGGCGGCGCGGCGGTGTACATCGCGTACGGAAGCGTCGTGGACGCTGCGAGCATCCCGATGGTGGTGCCGCTGCTCGTGCCGGTGGCCGTCTACGCGGCCTGCCTCCTCGCCGCCGCCACCTCCCTGCCCCTGCTGCGCCGTTCGGTGCACCCGGCGGAGCTGCGCTTCGCCTAGCCGCGCCGGGCGGCCCGGGCCGCCCGGCGCCCCGCAGAACTCCGGTTCTCCGGGAGGCGCGAGGGGACTTCCCGGAGAGCCGGAAAAGACGGAAAAGCTGGAAGAAACGGCGGGCCGGCGCACGAAGGAGACGGCGGACCGGTCCGCGCCGAAGGGGCGGAACCGGCCCGCACAAGGCAAGACGAAGGCCCGGATCGTCAGGCGGAAATGCCGTCGATCCGGGCCATCGCGTCCTCCGCGCCGTACGGCTGCAGGTATGGCAGCCAGCGCGGGTCCCTATGCCCGGTTCCGATGATGCGCCAAGCGAGCCCCGTCGGCGGGGCCGGTTTATGGCGCAGGCGCCAGCCGATCTCGACCAGGTGACGGTCGGCCTTGACGTGGTTGCAGCGGCGGCAGGACGCCACCACGTTGTCCCAGACGTGCTGACCCCCGCGACTGCGCGGGATGACGTGGTCGACGCTGGTTGCGACGCCACCGCAGTACATGCACCGGCCGCCGTCGCGGGCGAACAGCGCCCGACGGGTCAGCGGAACGGGCCCCCGGTAAGGGACCCGTACGAACCTCTTCAGCCGGACCACGCTGGGTGCGGGGACAGTAACGGTTGCACTATGCATAAAGGCGCCGGATTCCTCGAGGCAGACAGCCTTGTTCTCGAGGACGAGGACGAGCGCGCGGCGGAGCGGTACGACGCCGAGGGGCTCGTACGACGCGTTGAGGACCAGGACATGCGGCACGGATGGCCTCCTTGTACGCCGGCGGCGCGTGGCTCGCGCCGGGACGATCTGCAGTCAGTCTCCCCTCATGCCTGGTGGAAGCGCCACCATGTCCCGGTAACGGGCTGGGAGTGTTTTCGACCACACCCTCTTCATCCCCAGGTGAGCACAGTCTCTCCCTCGAACATTGCAACGATCCGCACATGCTGCCCCGTTAGTGTGGTGGTTCTGCCCGTCGGTGCCCCTATTCCGATGTCCCTGCCGCGGGCGGACCGCTACGCCTGGAGGTACCTGCCGTGTTCTTGTCCGTCCTGTCGGCCGCCGATCCCACCGAGGAACCGACGGCGCCATCGCTCCAGGACGCCCAGGAAAGCGCGAACAACGCCGCGAGCTGGGTCGAGCAGAACTGGTCCACATGGCTCAGCATCGGCCTGCGCGTGCTGCTGATCCTGGTGATAGCGGCCGTGCTGAGAGTGGTCATTCGGCGGACCATCACGAAGTTCATAGACCGCATGAACCGTACGGCCCAGGCGGTCGACGGGACGGCCCTCGGCGGCCTCCTGGTCAACGTCGAACGGCGTCGTCAGCGGTCCCAGGCCATCGGTTCGGTGCTCCGCTCGGTCGCGTCCTTCGCGATCATGAGCACGGCCGCGCTGATGATCCTCGGCACGTTCGAGATCAACCTGGCCCCGCTGCTGGCCTCCGCCGGTGTGGCGGGCGTGGCCATCGGTTTCGGCGCCCGCAACCTGGTCACGGACTTCCTCTCCGGCGTCTTCATGATCCTGGAGGACCAGTACGGCGTGGGCGACACGGTCGACGCGGGCGTCGCCTCCGGCGAGGTCATCGAGGTGGGCCTGCGCGTCACCAAGCTCCGCGGCGACAACGGCGAGATCTGGTACGTCCGCAACGGCGAGGTCAAGCGCATCGGCAACCTCTCCCAGGGCTGGGCCACGGCCGGTGTCGACGTCACGGTCCACCCCTCGGAGGACCTGGACCGGGTGAAGACGCTCCTCAACCAGGTCGGCGAGGACATGAGCAAGGCCGAGCCCTGGAACGAACGCCTCTGGGGTCCCATCGAGGTCCTCGGCCTCGACAGCGTCCTTCTCGACTCGATGGTCGTCCACGTCTCCGCCAAGACGATGCCCGGCAAGGCGCTGAGCGTGGAGCGCGAACTCCGCTGGCGCATCAAGCACGCCCTCGACGGGGCCGGCATCCGCATCGTCGGCGGCCTCCCCGCCCAGCAGGACGAGGAGGCCGCCCCCGACCCGACGGCGGGCATGGCGGCCCCGTCGGCCTACTCCAACTCCGCGTCCCCCCAGTCGCAGACGGCGTCCCCCATAGCGCCGGCGGCGGTACCGACGAATGTGACGAAGTAGGGGCGAGAGCTTTCTCATACGCGCACCGGCCTCTGTGGGGCGGTATCCGGGTCACTCCGGGTGCCGCCCCACACGCGTGTCCCCACTGTCCGCCGGGTCGCGTGTCCCCTCGACATCCGCCGGGTAACGACTTCATTGCCCGACAGTGGCCGGTATTGACGCGTCCCCCGCCCCGGGCCTACCTTCCTCCCACCGATAGGAAAGTTTCCTAACAGTGATTCCGCGGTGGACTTCCCGGTGGCAGCACTGGGAAGCTGGGCAGCCGAAAGGCAGGTGTCGACACTCATGGCAGGAACCGCCGGTACGCCGGGCACCCCTCGCGTTCTGCGCACCATGAACGACCGTGCCGCACTCGATCTCCTGCTGGAGCACGGGCCGTTGTCCCGGACGCGGATCGGCAAGCTGACCGGCCTGTCGAAGCCGACCGCTTCGCAGCTGCTGGCCCGGCTGGAGGCGGCGGGGCTCGTCCTCGTCACCGGCACCAGCGAGGGCCGGCCGGGGCCCAACGCACAGCTGTACGCGGTGAACCCGGCCGCCGCCTACGCCGCCGGTCTCGACGTGACGCCCGAGCGGATCCTCGCCGCCGTCGCCGATGTGACCGGGCGGACGGTGGGAGAGTACGAACTGCTCACCCCCGGCCGTCGCGCAGGACAGACCGTCGTACGGCAGGTCACCGACGCCCTCGACGGCGCCGTGAAGGCGGCGGGTCTGGTCCGGGCCGACATCCAGCGGCTCGTCATCGGCACCCCCGGCGCGTTCGACCCCAACACGGGACGGCTGCGCTACGCCTCCCACCTCCCCGGGTGGCACTCCCCCGCCCTGCTCGACGAGCTCGCGGCCACACTGCCGATGCCCGTCGAGTACGAGAACGACGTCAACCTCGTCGCCATAGCCGAGCAGCGGCTCGGTGCGGCCCGGGGCCACGAGGACTTCGTACTGCTGTGGAACGAGGGCGGCCTCGGTGCCGCGCTCGTCCTCGGCGGACGCCTGCACCGCGGCTGGACCGGCGGCGCGGGCGAGGTCGGCTTCCTCCCCGTACCCGGCGCGCCGCTCGTGCGGCACGTCACCAAGGCCAACAGCGGTGGCTACCAGGAGCTGGCCGGCTCCCAGGCCATCCCGAAACTCGCCCGTGAACTCGGCATCCAACCCCTGCCGACCGGGCCGTACGCCGAAGTCGCCGCCGCGCTCGTCGAGCAGGCGGCGGACATCAACGCGGGAGCCCACCGGCAGCTCCTGGAGACGTACGCGACGGGGCTCGCCACCGGTCTCGCCTCGCTCGTCTCCGTCCTCGACCCCGAACTCGTCGTCCTCAGCGGCGCCTCGCTCACCAGGGGCGGCGAACTGCTGCGCGCCCTGGTGCAGGCCGAACTGGAGGAGCTGGCCGCACCCCGGCCGCGCCTCGTGGTCGGCGATGTCGACGAACACCCCGTGCTGCGCGGCGCGTTGGAGAGCGCGCTCGCGGCCACCCGCGACGAGGCCTTCGACACCTCGCGCTGAGCACGACCCCGCACGCCTCCCCCGCACATCTCCGTACACAACCCGTCCCACACCCCGTCCCGCCCCAGGGAGACTTCGCCATGCCCGAAATGCCCAGGAAAGCGGTGCTCGCCGCCGCCTCGATAGCCCTTCTCACCACCGCCTGTACCGGTCAGTCGGACACCGGCGCCACGGACGACCCGAACGCGTCGACCACGATCACGTTCTGGCACGGCTGGAGCGCTCCCGCCGAGGTCAAGGCCATCCAGGCGAACATCGACCGCTTCGAGAAGGAACACCCCAACATCAAGGTGAAGGTCGTCGGCAACATCAACGACGACAAGCTCAACCAGGCGCTGCGCGCGGGTGGTTCCAGCGGACCCGACGTGGTGTCGTCGTTCACCACGTCCAACATCGGCAAGTTCTGTTCGTCCGGCGCCTTCGCCGACCTCAAGCCGTTCATCGAGAAGTCGAAGCTCGACCTCGACAAGATCATTCCGAAGCCGATGCTTGAGTACACCCAGTTCGAGGGCAAGCGCTGCGCGATGCCGCTGCTGGGCGACGCGTACGGCCTCTACTACAACAAGGACGCCTTCAAGAAGGCCGGCATCAAGGCGCCGCCGAAGACGTGGTCCGAGTTCACCGAGGTCGCCAAGAAGCTGACGAAGTCCAAGGGCGACTCGTACGAGCAGCTCGGCTTCATGCCGAACTACCACGGCTACGAGACCGTCGTGGACCACTACATGTCGCAGTGGGACCACGCCTACTTCGACAAGGACGGCAAGTCCAGCATCGCCGAGGACCCGGCGTTCGCCGAGATGTTCACGTACCAGAAGAAGCTCGTCGACAGCCTCGGCGGCTTCCAGAAGCTGGAGAAGTACCGCAACACCTTCGGCGACGAGTGGGGCGCCAAGCACCCCTTCCAGACCGGCCAGGTGGCCATGCAGCTCGACGGCGAGTGGCGGCTCGGCATGGCCAAGGACGCGGGCGTGAAGTTCGACATCGGCACGGCTCCCATGCCCGTCGCCGACGACGAGGTCGACGAGTACGGCAAGGGCTTCCTGTCCGGCACGGTCATGGGCATCGCGCCGCAGAGCAAGAAGCAGAACGCGGCCTGGGAGCTGGTGAAGTACATGACGACCGACACCGCGGCCGTCGTCGCCTTCGCCAACGCCATCCGCAACGTGCCGTCCACGTTCGCCGCGCTGAAGTCGCCCGACCTGACGGTCGACCCCGGTTTCAAGACGTTCCTGGACATCGCGCAGAACCCGAACTCCAACACCCCGCCGGCCTCCGTCAACGGCTCGACGTACCAGACGACCCTTCAGGACTTCGGCTACCAGTACGAGTCCGGCAAGGCGAAGGATCTGAAGGCCGGTCTGAAGAAGACGGCCGACCAGATCGACCGTGACATCGAGCAGGCGAAGTAGCACCGATGTCCACGCTCACTCTGCGTGCGAAGCGCCGCCGGTCCGGCCTTGTGGCGAAGCGCAGGAAACAAGCACTGCGTACGGCCGCGTTCATGTCGCCGTGGCTGATCGGCTTCAGCGTCTTCTTCGCGTATCCGCTGATCTCGACCGTGTACTTCTCCTTCATGAAGTACGACGGCTTCGGTGTCCCCGTCTTCCGGGGTCTGGAGAACTGGAACTACGTCTTCAACGACTACCCCATGTTCTGGCCGGCGCTGCGCAACACCCTGTGGCTGGTGGTCGTCATGGTCACCCTGCGGGTCGCCTTCGGCCTGGGCATCGGCCTGTTGATCACGAAGATCAGGACGGGCACGGGTGTGTTCCGCACCCTCTTCTACCTGCCCTACCTGGCGCCGCCCGTCGCGGCGACGCTGGCCTTCGTCTTCCTGCTCAATCCGGGGACGGGGCCGGTCAACTCGGTCCTCGGCGACCTCGGCCTGCCGACGCCCGGCTGGTTCACGGACGCCACGTGGTCCAAGCCCGCCCTCACCATGCTGGCCCTCTGGGGCGTCGGCGACCTGATGGTCATCTTCATGGCCGCGCTGCTCGACGTACCGAAGGAGCAGTACGAGGCCGCCGAGCTGGACGGCGCGTCCGCCTGGCACCGGTTCCGCTTCGTGACGCTGCCGAACATCTCACCGATCGTGATGTTCGCGGTGGTCACCGGCGTGATCCAGACGATGCAGTACTACACACAGCCGCTGGTCGCGGGGAAGGTCGCCTCCGGGATCATCGGCGGCTCGGGCCAGCAGTTCGAACCGGGATACCCCGACAAGTCGACGCTCACCCTGCCGCAGCTCGTCTACAACCTCGGCTTCCAGCGCTTCGACTACGGCTCCGCGTGCGTGGTCGCGCTGGTGCTGTTCGCCCTGTCCATGGTGTTCACCGCGTTCCTGATGCGGCGCCGGGGCGGTCTCATCCAGGCAGGTGACTGACCCATGACCCAAGTACTCGACAAGCCCGTGGAGTTGGGGGCGCCGCCGGTCACACCCGCCGAGCGGACCGCCCGTCGCAAGGCCCTCCTCGAATGGATCGCCGTGCACGCGCTCGGCGTCGCGGCCGCGCTGTTCTTCGTACTGCCCTTCGTGTTCGTCGTCCTCACCTCCCTGATGAGCGACAACCAGACCCTCACCAGGGACCTGGTCCCGGACACCTGGGAGTGGGGCAACTACGCGAAGGTCTTCGACACGCCCGGCTTCCTCACCTGGTGGAAGAACACCCTTCTGTACGCGGGTGGCGGCACCGTCCTGACGGTGGTGTCCAGCATTCCGGTGGCGTACGCGCTCGCCAAGTTCCGCTTCCGCGGCCGGAACCTGTCGTTGATGCTGGTCATCTCGATGATGATGCTGCCGCCGCAGGTCATCATCATCCCGATGTACCTGTTCTGGGCGAAGCAGCTGGATCTGTCGGGCACCCTGTGGCCGCTGATCATCCCGATGGCGTTCGGGGACGCGTTCTCGATCTTCCTGCTGCGGCAGTTCCTGATGACGATCCCGAACGAGTACATCGACGCGGCGAAGGTCGACGGCTGCGGGGACTTCAAAACCCTGCTGAAGGTCGTCCTGCCGATGGCCAAACCGGGCATCGCCGCCGTCGCGCTCTTCCAGTTCTTCTACGCCTGGAACGACTACTTCGGACCGCAGATCTACGCGTCCGAGAATCCCGGCGCCTGGACCCTGAGCTACGGCCTGGAGTCCTTCAAGGGCGCGCACCACACCGACTGGAATCTGACGATGGCCGCGACCGTCCTGGTCATGGCCCCCGTGATCCTCGTGTTCTTCTTCGCGCAGAAGGCGTTCGTCGAGGGCGTCACACTCACCGGAGTGAAGGGCTGAGAATGAAACTCGCAGTAGTGGGCGGGGGCTCCACCTACACCCCTGAACTCATCGACGGATTCGCGAGGCTGAGGGACACCCTGCCCATAGAGGAGCTGGTGCTCGTCGACCCCGCCCTCGACCGGCTGGAACTCGTCGGCGGCCTGGCCCGGCGCATCTTCGCCAAGCAGGGGCACCCCGGGCGCGTCACCACGACCGACGATCTCGACGCGGGTGTCGAGGGCGCCGACGCGGTGCTGCTCCAGCTCCGCGTCGGCGGGCAGGCCGCCCGCAACGAGGACGAGACCTGGCCGCTGGAGTGCGGCTGCGTCGGCCAGGAGACGACCGGCGCCGGCGGCCTCGCCAAGGCGCTGCGTACGGTCCCGGTGGTGCTCGACATCGCCGAGCGCGTACGGCGTGCCAACCCGGACGCCTGGATCATCGACTTCACCAACCCCGTCGGCATCGTGACCCGAGCCCTGCTCCAGGCCGGTCACAAGGCGGTCGGACTGTGCAACGTGGCGATCGGATTCCAGCGGAGGTTCGCCGGAATGCTGGGGGTCACCCCTGCCGATGTGCACCTGGACCATGTGGGCCTCAACCACCTCACGTGGGAGACCGGTGTGCGCCTCGGCGGCCCCGAGGGCGAGAACGTCCTGCCCAAGCTGCTCGCCGAGCACGGCGACACCCTCGCCGACACCCTGCGCATGCCGCGCGACATCCTCGACCGGCTGGGCGTCGTCCCGTCCTACTACCTGCGCTACTTCTACGCGCACGACGAGGTCGTACGAGAACTGGGTACGAAGCCGTCGCGGGCCGCGGAAGTGGCGGAGATGGAGCGGGAGTTGCTGAAGATGTACGGCGACCCGGAGCTGGACGAGAAGCCTGAGCTGCTCGCCAAGAGGGGCGGGGCGTACTACTCGGAGGCGGCCGTCGACCTCGCCGCGTCGCTGCTGGGCGGGGGCGGGAGCACGTACCAGGTCGTCAACACGTACAACCGCGGGACGCTGCCGTTCCTGCCCGACGACGCCGTGATCGAGGTGCAGGCCGCGATCGGGCACTCGGGGGCGACCCCGCTGCCGGTGGCCCCGGTGGACCCGCTGTACGCGGGGCTGATGGCCAACGTCACCGCGTACGAGGACCTGGCTCTGGAGGCCGCGCTGCGCGGGGGACGCGAGCGGGTGTTCCGGGCGCTGCTCGCACATCCCCTGGTGGGCCAGTACGCGTACGCCGAGGGCCTCACCGACCGGCTGATCGCGCACAACCGGGAGCACCTCGCGTGGGCGTGACCGCACGGGTCCTCGCCGTCGACGCGGGGAACAGCAAGACCGACGTCGCGGTCGTGGCGGACGACGGGAGCGTGCTCGCCACGGCACGCGCCGGCGGGTTCCGGCCGCCCGTCGTCGGCATCCGGGAGGCGGTCGACACGGTCGCGGGCGCCGTCGGCCGGGCCTTCGCCGCGGCGGGCGTCGACTCCGTGAACCATGTCTCGGCGTGTCTGGCCAACGCCGATCTGCCCGTGGAGGAGGAGCAGTTGGCCGCCGCGCTGCACGCGCGCGCGTGGGGCACGACGGTGGAGGTCCGAAACGACACCTTCGCGATCCTGCGGGCCGGCGTGGAGGAACCACGCGGGGTGGCCGTGGTGTGCGGGGCGGGCATCAACTGCGTGGGCATGCGGCCCGACGGCCGGGTCGCCCGCTTCCCCGCCCTGGGCCGCATCTCCGGTGACTGGGGCGGCGGCTGGGGCCTGGCCGAGGAGGCCCTGTGGCACGGGGCGCGGGCCGAGGACGGGCGGGGCGGTCCGACCGCGCTGGCCCGCACCCTGCCCGCGCACTTCGGCCTCGACTCCATGTACGCGCTGATCGAGGCCCTGCACCTGGAACACATCGAGCACGCACGACGTCACGAGCTGACGCCGGTGCTGTTCGCCACGGCGACGGACGGCGACCCGGTCGCCCGCGCGCTCGTCGACCGGCTCGCGGACGAGGTCACGTCCATGTCGGTCGTCGCCCTGACCCGTCTCGACCTGCTCGACGAGGAGACCCCGGTCCTGCTCGGCGGGGGCGTCCTGGCCGCCCGCCACCCCCAACTCGACGACCGGATAAGGGAACTGCTGGCCGAGCGCGCCCCCAAGGCCGTACCCAGCGTCGTCATCGCTCGTCCGGTCCTCGGATCGGCCCTCCTCGGACTCGACCACGAGGGTGCCCCGGCCCTGGCGCACGCCCGCGTGCGGGAGTTTTACGAGAGGGTCTGAGCGCGCCGGGAACCGAACAGTTCGGGTTGGCGTATTCATGGGCAGGGGTGGTACGGGATCTTCGCCGTGCTGCGATCCGGACAAGGCCTTGCTGCAATCGGAACAAGATCGCGGCAAGGCCTGTGCGGATGTCAGTCCCGGCGGCGATACTTGCGGCCGTGTACCTCTGCCCGCGCTTCCTGGCGCCCGGGCGGAGGTGACCGGCCTATGACCATGGGGGAGGTCGAGTGACATATCAGCAGAAGGGCGGTGCGGCGCCACCGGGGGCGCCCGCGCCCACGATGCCCGCGGTGCCGCCTCAGGCTCCGCCGCCCGGGCCGCAGGTCCGCTCCGCCGTGCCCGACACCGGGCCTCCCCGCCGTACGGCGTGGGCGGAGGGCGTGGACCAGCTGCGTGCCGCGGCGACCACCGAGCCCGGGCGGCTGCGCATCATCGGCGCGGTGCTCGCCCTCCTCGTCGTCGCGTTCGGGGTGGTCACCGCCTGGGAGATGACGGACCGTTCGGCCGCCGCGGACGACGTGCTGTACAGCAGCCAGCCGCTGAGCGCCGACGCGGCGGAGATCTACCGCTCCCTCGCCGACGCCAACACGGCCGCGTCCAGCGGCTTCCTCGCGGGCGGCCAGGAGACGAAGGCGTCCCGCGACCTCTACGAGAAGGACATCGACAACGCGGCGGAGAAGCTGGTCACCGCGGCGGCCAACTCGGAACCGGGCTCGGCCTCCGAGAAGACCATCACCAAGCTGAACCGGATGCTGCCCGAGTACAAGGGCCTGGTGGAGCGCGCCCGGGCCAACAACCGCCAGGGCTTCCCCCTGGGCGGCGCCTACCTCCGGTACGCGAACTCGAAGATGCAGGTGATGCTCGATGACGCCGAGCGTCTCTACACGGTGGAGAACCAGCGCCTGCGCGCCGACTACGACGACGCGACGCCCTACCCGTGGATCGCGATCGGCACCGGAGTCCTCGCCATCGGCGGCCTCGCCTGGGCCCAGCACCGCAACTACCGCCGTACGAACCGTGTGCTGAACCACGGCCTGGTCGCCGCCACGGCCGCCTCCACGGTCGTCCTGCTGTGGCTGGTCGTCGGCCACAGCGTCGCCCGCGCCGGCCTGAACGACTCGTACGACAACGCGGTCCGCTCGCTGAACACGCTCAACGACGCCCGGATCGCCTCGCTCAAGGCCCGGGGCAACGAGAACCTCACACTGGTCGCCCGCGGCGCGGAGACCAGGAACGTGGGCACGCCCGAGAAACCGGACATCGTGGACGTGTACGACTACGACTACGAGCAGCAGATGAAGGCCCTCACCACGAAACTGGCCGCTGCCGAGGGCCTCGCCGACAACAGCGCGGGCGAGAAACCGGTCCAGGACGCGACGGCCAACATGAAGGTCTGGAAGGACCGGCACGAGGAAGCCCGCACGCAGGACAACCTGGGCAACTACCAGGGCGCGCTGGACCGGGTGATCGGCTCCAACGACAAGAAGCCCACGGGCGAGTGCTTCAGGAACGTCGACACGGCTCTGGCCACGGCGATCGAGCACGAGGAGACCGAGTTCAAGCAGGCCGCCGGAGACGGCCGGGGCGCGATGAACGGCCTTGTGGTGGGCGCCGCGGTCCTCGCGGCGCTGGCCGCGGCCGGCGCGGTGCTCGGCATCGGGCGCAGGCTGTCGGAGTACCGGTGAGAGGGGGCATGACGATGAACGCACGGCGTTTGCGGACCAGTCTGAGGGGCTGGGGCGGGGTGGGTGCGATGGCGGTCGTCTGCGCCCTGGCGGCGGTGTTCGCGCTGCTGCTGCCGGTGACCCAGAGCCGCGAGGACGGCGGCACGGACGCCGACGGCCAGGGTGTGGCCCAGGGCTCCCAGGCCAGGGCCGAGGACTGCGTGGACCCCGAGGACCAGAGCCTGGCACCGGACTCCGGCCCCCAGGACGGTGCGACCATCCAGAAGATCAAGGAGCAGGGCTCCCTGACGGTCGGCGTCGACCAGAACAGCTACCGCTGGGGCTACCGCGACCCGAACAGCGAGGCGAAGAAAGCCGAGTTGGAAGGCTTCGACATCGATCTCGTGCACGCGATCGCCCAGGACATCCTCGGCGACCCGGACAAGGTCGTCTTCCGCGCCATCCCGACCAACGAGCGCATCCCGGCGATCCAGCGCGGCGATGTCGACATGGTGGTGCGCACCATGACGATCAACTGCGACCGGCTGGGTCTCGTGGCGTTCTCCTCGCCCTACTTCAAGACCGGCCAGCAGGTGCTCGCCCCGAAGAAGTCGGACATCAAGGGATACGACGACACGCTCGCGAACAAGCGGATCTGCTCGGCGTCGGGCTCGATCGCCCTCGACAAACTGAAAGCTGACCTGGGAAGCGTCATCCCCAAGTCCGCCAACATCGACACCGTCGTGCCGAACCAACTCGACTGCCTGGTGCGGCTGCAGCTCGGTGAGGTCGACGCCGTGGTGACCGACGGCGCGCTCGCCGCGAGCCAGGCCGCGCAGGACCCGACGATCGAGCTCAAGGACAAGCCCTTCACGGACGAGTACTACGGCGTGGCGATGAAGAAGGGCGCAACCGATCTGATACGCCGGGTCAACCAGATCCTGGTGGACTACCGCAAGGCCGACTGGCAGAAGTCGTACGACACCTGGCTCGCCGGGACGCTTGGCAAGGGCGACGGGCCGCCCGCGGTCCAGTACAAGTAGCCGGAATGTTCCAGTAGTTCCTCACGAACAGGTCTTCACGCGCTACTTCACAAAAGTTCTTCACGCAGTTCTTCACGAAGCGAGGGGTGATCGATGGGCGACACGGGACCCTCCGGGCCGGTGATGGACCGGGACGAGGTGGACCGTGCGCTGGCGCGGCTCGGCGCGGAGCACGAGGCCATCGAGACCTCGCTCCTCGCCCTGCAGGACCACGCGGGCCGCAGACTCCTCGAAGGCGCCGAGCTCACTGGTACGACCAAGGAGCGCTGGGGCGCCGCCGAGGCGTCGATCTCCCTGCTGTGGGCGTACTTCGACGCGTACGCCGACGCGTTGCGCTCCGCGCGGGAGATCCGCTCGCGCAGACGCTGGTCGAACCGCGAGGACCTCGTGGAGCTCACCGAGTTGCTGCGCGGCGAGAGCGTCACGGTCGCCGGCAGCGCGTCCGCGACGGCAGCCGCGCCCACGATGGCGGGCACGGGCAAGCTCAGCGAGAGCTTCTCGCTGGCCGAACTCGTGGAGCGCATGAACGAGTTGTACGCGACCTCGCTGGACATGGTCGTGACGGCCGACGCCGTGTGGTCGGCGCTGCCCGCCCGGATCGATTTACTGGCCGCGGAGTTGCAGCGCACCCGCCAGCTCGCGCACTCCGTGGGCGTACGGCCCGGTGAGCACCCGTCGGGCGACGACCTGGAGCGGATCACGCGCACCCTGACCGTGCTGCGCGAGCGGGTGGTGTCCGATCCGCTGGACTTCTGGCTGCCCGCGCAGGGCAGTTCGGCGCCTGGCGGCGGGCGCCCCGACACCACGCGCTACGACCGCGAGGCGCGCGCCCTGGAGGAGGTGCGCCGCGAGATCGACGCGGTGCTCACCGTGCGGCAGGACGCGGAGGCGCGGCTGGTGCGGCTGCGGGACGTGCTGAGCCGCGCGGACCGCACGCTCGCCGAGGCGCGAAGTGCCCGTGGCGAGGTCCTCGCGAAGATCGCCGCGTCCGAGGTGCCCGCGGTGAGCGGCCCGCCGACCGCGCTGCAGGAGCAGCTGGCGACGGCCGCCGAGTACCGCAGGCACGCCCAGTGGCACCGCCTCTCGCCGCTCCTGGAGTCCCTGGAGGCGAAGGCCGACGACGAACTGCTGCGCGCCCGCGAGTCGTTGACCGCGGTCACCGCGCCGCTCGCGGTCCGCGCGGAGCTGCGCGGCCGTCTCGACGCGTACAAGGCGAAGGTCGCCCGGCACGGCTTCGCCGAGGACCCGCTGCTGGTGGAACGGTACGACGCGGCGCGCCGCATGCTGTGGAGCGCGCCCTGCGACCTGCGTGTGGCGGAACAGGCGGTGCTGCGCTACCAGCACGCGGCCGCCGAAGTGCTGGTGCCCAGGGTCCCCGGGCACGGCGGACCACAGGACCGGAGGGGGGAATCGTGAGTCAGCAGAACGTCAACACCGAAGCGAGTGGGCAGAGTTCGCAGCAACCGTGTCAGCGGCCCGGCTGCTCGGGGTCGTACGAGGACGTGGGCGGCGGCGAGCTGTACTGCGACACCTGCGGTCTGGCCCCGGTCGTCTCGTCGACCGGCATGGTGGGCTCCCCGCCGACCGGGATCACCGGGGGCGGCAGGAGCGGTTCGCGGGGTTCGGGCAGCGCCAGTTCGCGCGCCAGCTCCCGCGCCTCCTCACGTGCCTCGTCCCGGTCGTCCCAGTCGCGGCGCTCGGTGTCGGGCCGTCTCTCGCGCTCGGTGTCGGGCCGCACCACGGGCCGTTCGGTGTCGGTGCGCAGTTCCGGCTCGACCGCCGGGTCCTCGGGGCGCGGCCGGCTCGGCGTCGGCCTGGTGCAGGTCCCGGACGTGCCGCGGCCCGACCCGCGTGTGATGATCCAGGAGAACCCCGAGGTCCCCGAGCGCAAGCGGTTCTGCTCGCGCTCCGACTGCGGTGCGCCGGTGGGGCGTTCGCGCGGCGAGCGGTCCGGCCGTACGGAGGGCTTCTGCACCAAGTGCGGCCACCCGTACTCGTTCGTGCCGAAGCTGCAGACCGGTGACATCGTGCACGGTCAGTACGAGGTCGTGGGCTGCCTCGCGCACGGCGGGCTCGGCTGGGTCTATCTCGCCGTCGACCGTGCGGTGTCCGACCGCTGGGTGGTCCTCAAGGGCCTCCTCGACACGGGCGACCAGGACGCGATGGAGGCCGCGATCTCCGAGCGCCGCTTCCTCGCCGAGATCGAGCACTCCAACATCGTGCGGATCTACAATTTCGTCGAGCACCTCGACCAGCGGACGGGTTCGCTGGACGGGTACATCGTCATGGAGTACGTGGGCGGCAAGTCCCTCAAGGAGATCGCCAACGGCCGCCGCACGGCGACCGGCAAGCGCGATCCGCTGCCGGTGGAGCAGGCCTGTGCGTACGGCATCGAGGCGCTTGAGGCCCTCGGTCATCTGCACAGCCGCAACCTCCTGTACTGCGACTTCAAGGTCGACAACGCGATACAGACCGAGGATCAGCTCAAGCTGATCGACATGGGCGCGGTGCGCAGGATGGACGACGACGAGTCGGCCATCTACGGCACGGTCGGCTACCAGGCGCCGGAGGTCGCAGACGTCGGCCCGTCGGTCGCCTCGGACCTCTACACGGTCGCCCGCACGCTGGCGGTCCTGACCTTCGACTTCCAGGGCTACACGAACGTCTTCGTGGACTCCCTGCCCGACCCCGACAACATCGAGGTCTTCCGCACGTACGAGTCCTTCTACCGGCTCCTCGTGCGCGCCACCGACCCCGACCCGGCCCGCCGGTTCGCCTCCGCGCAGGAGATGGCCGAGCAGCTCACGGGTGTGCTGCGCGAGGTCGTCTCCGTGCAGACGGGCCGCGCCCGTCCCTCGCTGTCCACCCTGTTCGGACCCGAACTGAAGGTCACGGACACGGAGTTGTTCGGCTCACTGGCCGGCGACGTGTCGCGACTGGGCATGCGGATCGATCCCGTACGGGGCAAGAAGGGCGCGCCCGCGCTGACGGCCGGGGCGAACAGGACGAACGGTACGAACGGGGCGACGGCAGCGAGCGGGACCGCCGGGCCGAACGGCACGCCGTTCCTCCCGCCGCCCTCCGCGGCCGCTCAGGCCTCCCTCATCAAGCCGCTGAACACCGCCGCCGCGGCCCTCGCACTGCCGGTGCCGCGGGTGGACCCGGGCGACCCGAACGCGGGCTTCCTGGCCGGGCTGATGACGTCCGCACCGGCCGAGCTGATCACCGCGCTGCAGGCGGCGCCCACCGGCTCCCTGGAGCTGCGGCTGCGCGAGCTGCGGGCCCGCCTGGAGATGGGCGAGCTCGACCAGGCGACCAGGACCCTCGAAGCCCTGGAGTCGGACCACCCCGACGACTGGCGGGTGGTCTGGTACCGCGGCGTGGCGGCGCTCGCGACCGGCGACCACGAGGTCGCGGCGGTGTCCTTCGACGCGATCTACGACGCGTTCCCCGGCGAGCCCGCGCCCAAGCTGGCCCTCGGCGTGTGCGCGGAGGTCCTCGGGCAGCTGGACAACGCCGCCGAGTACTACCGCCTGGTGTGGACCACCGACCCCAGCTATGTGAGCACCGCGTTCGGCCTGGCCCGCGTCCAGCTCGCGGCGGGCGACCGCCGTGGCTCCGTACGGACGCTGGAGTCGGTGCCGGAGGCGTCGATCCACTACACGGCGGCCCGGGTGGCCGCCGTGCGGGCCCGGCTGCGCCAGCGGCTGGCCGAGACCGCGCCGCCCCCACCGGGCCCGCCGGCTCTGGGTACGTCCGGTACGGCGGTGCCCGCCGCGGGCGTGCCCGGTACGGGAGTTCCCGGGCCGGGGCTGTCCGGTGCGGGCGTGCCCGACGCCCCGTTCCTGGACGACCTGACCTCGGCCGCGGCCCAGGTCGAGGCGCTGGACGGGTACGGTCTGGACGCGGTGCGCCGCGAGCAGTTGTCCACAGAGGTCCTTGGTTGCGCCCTGGACTGGGTACTCTCCGGTAGCCAGGGTTCCGCCCCGCCGAGCACTGGGGCGCGGACCGTACTGCTCGGCAGCGACCTGGACGAGCGGGGCCTGCGCTTCGGTCTGGAGCGCTCGTACCGGACACTGGCCCGGCTCGCCCAGCGTGGCGAGGAGAGGATCGATCTGGTGGAGCGCGCCAACCGCTACCGCCCCCGGACGTGGGTGTAATTGATGTCGCAGATGCCTCAACTGGCCGCCTGCCCCAGCTGCGAGGAGCCGCTGGAGTCGGGGGACCGTTTCTGCGGTGCGTGCGGGTACGACCTGACCGCCGTACCCGCGCCGCCGGACGACAACCCCACGGTCGCCGTCAACGGGGCTGCGCCGCGGCCCCCTTCGGCCGCGGCGTCCGTGGACTGGCCGGTCGCCCCCGAGGTGGACACCTCGGACACACCCGCGCCCGTGGTCCTGCCGACGGACATCGACGGCCGTGAGTCGGCCGGCTCCGACAGCCCGGGCGTACGGTTCGACCGGCCCGCGCAACCGCCGTCGCCGTCGGCCGCGCAACCGCCGTCGCCGTCCCCCGCCGCACCT